>CAJGDZ010000001.1 GCA_904502055.1 uncultured Clostridia bacterium
ATGTCGATCATTGTAGACCAGCTGCCGTCCTCCTCGGTGATCAGACCGCAGGAGATACCCGCAACGGGAGCCTTGATCGGAACGCCTGCGTCCATGAGCGCCAGAGTAGAGCCGCAAACGGAGCCCTGAGAGGTGGAGCCATTGGAGGAAAGAACGTCGGAAACAAGACGGATAGCGTAGGGGAATTCCTCCTCGGAGGGAAGAACGGGAACGAGGGAACGCTCAGCCAACGCTCCGTGGCCGATCTCGCGGCGTCCGGGGCTTCTTGTGGGCTTTGCCTCGCCGGTGGAGTAACCGGGCATGTTGTAGTGGTGCATATATCTCTTTTCGGTCTCGTTGTCGATACCGTCGAGCATCTGAGCCTCGCCGAGAGTACCCAGCGTAGCAATTGTCAGAACCTGAGTCTGACCGCGGGTAAACATACCCGAGCCGTGAGTTCTGGGAAGAACGCCAACCTCAGCGGTGAGGGGACGGATCTCGTCCATGCGGCGACCGTCAACTCTCTTCTTGTCAACAAGCAGCCAGCGGCGAACGATCTTCTTCTGGATCTTGTAAACAAGCTCCTCCATCATGCCGGGAAGCTCGGGATATTCTTCGGTGAACTTCTCAAGGATCGCATCCTTAACGGGAACCATTCTTGCGTCGCGAACGTTCTTGTCGTCGGTGTCAAGAGCTGCCATAACGTCCTTCTCACAGAAGTCGAAGATCTTGTCAAACATATCGTGGTCAAGCTCGCAAGAGGGATACTCAAACTTGGGCTTGCCGATCTCGTCGATGATTGCACCGATGAATTCAAGCAGGTCCTTGATCTCGGCGTGTGCGAGCATGATCGCATCGTACATTACCTGATCGTCCACCTCGTTTGCACCTGCCTCGATCATAACCACCTTCTCCTTGGAAGCGGCTACGGTGAGCTGAAGATCCGAGATCTTCTGCTCATCGGTGGTGGGGTTAACGATGAACTTGCCGTCAACAAGACCGATGTGGAGACCGCCGATGGGGCCGTTCCACGGAATGTCGGAAATTGCAAGAGCAGTGGATGCACCGATCATAGCTGCAACCTCAGGTGCGCAATCGGGGTCAACCGACATAACCGTAAGCGTAAGCGCTACGTCGTTACGAAGGTCCTTGGGGAAGAGGGGACGGATGGGACGGTCGATCACACGGGAGGTGAGAACGGCCTTCTCCGAGGGCTTACCCTCACGCTTGAGGTAACCGCCGGGAATCTTACCTGCGGCATACATTCTCTCGTCAAAGTCAACCGAAAGGGGCAAAAAGTCGATGCCGTCACGGGGCTTTTCCGATGCGGTTGCACAGCAGAGAACTGCGGTTTCACCGTAGCGTACGAGCACCGAGCCGTTGGCAAGACCTGCCATCTTACCGGTCTCGATTACGAGCGGACGACCTGCAAGCGTATACTTGAAGGTCTTGTAATTCTTGAACTCCATAGCGGAGCTGGTGATGGTTGTGGACATTGTTTTTTCCTCCATAAAATTTTTGATTTGGTCTCACGGAGGTTTAGCACTTTAATATACGCCGCGCCGCAGCGCGAGGCATATTGAATTGCTAATCCGCGTGAGACGTTTGGGTTTGATTTTTCTCCTATTACTAAAAATAAGAGTAAGGAGTGAGGAGTCGGAATATTTCCCACTCTTCACTCCAGACAATTCTCTTACTTTCTCAGACCGAGCTTGGCAACGATGGCACGGTAGCGCTCAATGTCCACCTTCTGAAGGTAGCCAAGAAGGTTCTTTCTGTGGCCAACCATCTTCTGGAGACCGCGGCGGCTGTGCGCGTCATTGTGGTTGTTCTTGAGGTGCTCGGTAAGGTTCTTGATTCTGTAGGTCAGGAGTGCAACCTGAACCTCGGGAGAACCTGTGTCGCCCTCGTGAGTCTTGTACTCGTCGATAATTGCCTGTTTGGTTTCTGCGTTCATGTTTTTTTCACCTTTCTTTTATTACGTGAAACACAGGCTTCGGTGGGTGAATACCGCAAAGCGGCTGATTCCGAGACCCGAGTTTACGTTCTTTGGTATTATATCACACTTTTTTTCGTTTGTAAAGGGTTTTTTTCTTTTTTATGGTAATATTTTTGGATTTTTTTTATTTCCCTTGTCTCTAAGGAGACTTTTTCGGAGGGCCAGCATTCCGGAAAGGATGAGCATGCCGCCAAAGAGCTTGCGCAGAAGCTCGGAGGGGAGCGCCGCGGCGGCAAGAGAGCCTAAGGGCGAGCCCAGCATCCCCATGGTGCTCATCGCAAGGATCGCATTGCCGAACAGTCTTCGCTTTCGCATATGAACAAGCAGTGAAGCACCGCCGGAAAAGAGAAAAAAGAGCAGGTTGATCCCTTGTGCCGCCAGCTGTACCATTCCTTCGGCGAGCGTAAGATAAAGGACGAGAAAGCCGCCGCTTCCGATTCCCATCCCGGAAAGCACGGCGATGACAAGGGCTACGATCGCATCCCTCATAGCTACCTCCCGATGACCATCAGAATGCCCGACAGAATGACCAGAAAGCAAAAGAGCGTTTTTACCGTGGCGGTTTTCAACTTGTCAAGCAAAACGGCACCGAGAAGACCGCCAAGGATCGCCGGAAGCAGAAATCGGGTGATGTCCCCCTTTGGCAGACCGCCCGAGAGGGCATAGCTTACGGTGGAAACCACCGAAATGGGAAGCATGACGGCCAGGGCGTTGGCAAAAATATCGCGCGGGCTTTCCGTCTCGTTCTCCAGGACCTTTCCGAGGATCCAAACGATTACAATGCCGCCGCCCGCCCCAAGAAGTCCGTTCAAAAAGCCGGCCGCAAGGCCTCCCATAACAAGCAAGCGGCGCTTGCCGCTCAGTGCGGTCTTTGAGTTCATATCGGTACATCCTTTCGCTTTTTTGTTTTAGTTTTGCCGAAAACAAGGAGGATATAGCCGTCGGTAAAATAATTTTTGTTTCACCCTTGAAATAATAAGAAAATAATGGTATAATAATATAAATAATGGATGTTTAGACCCTTTTGGGGATGAAATACAGGAGGAACGTATGGCGGAATCCAAAAAGAAAACGACGAAGAAAACAACGGCGGTCGTGCACAACACCAAAAAAGGTTTGCCGAGCCCCGAGGAATCAAAAAAATCACCCCGCGTGAGAAATTACGAGGAGCAGGAGCATCCCGAGACGGCGGGGGAAAAGGGCGAGAAAAAATCCCTGCCTAAAAAGGGCACGTCGCACGGCGGAAAAAAGGAAACCGTTCACGCGGTGGAGGAAAATCCGAGAGCGAATCGCTTTGTTCATCAGGTCATGCCGTATGTCCTGATCTTTTTGGCCATATTCAGTGTCATTTGCTTTTTGCTGATCGACGTATTCCCCGGTGTCAAGGAGGAATACGGAGTGGGAAGCCTTGGGCGTCACGTTCGCAATTTCTTTTGCGGTGTCTTTGGCTTCGGTGCGTTTTTTGTGCCGGTCATTTTGGCGATCCTGGCCTTTACCTGGAACCGTGCAGTGGAGAAGGACAATCTGGCATCAAAGCTTATGTATGCGCTTTTTTCCATCCTTTCAATCTCCACGCTTTTGTATGTGATCTATGCCACCGTTACCCACAGTACAGATCCCACGGAGGGGCTTCGCTTCGGTCAGAAGATCTCCGCGCTGTACGAGCTTGGCATGCAGCTGAAGGGCGGCGGCCTGCTCGGTGGATGTTTGGGTGAGCTTTGCCGTCGGGGTCTTGGTCTTGCCGGCTCGGTCATCCTTACGGTTTCCTTTACCTTTATTTTCTGCGTTTTCCTGCTTGGCTTTACGCCCGGCTACGTCGTGACCGCGGTTCGCTACCGTGTCAAGATCGCCGCCGAAAAGCGGGCCGAGGAAAAAGAGGCACAGCGCGAGGAACGTGAGTTTGAGGCGGAGCGTGCCAAGAGAAAGAGAGAAGAACGCAAGGAAGAAAGGGAGAGGGAGCGTGAGCGCCGGGAGCTGGAGCAGGAGGCTGAGCGTGAGGCCAAGCGCGAGAAGCGCGAGGCTCAGGCAGAGGAAAAGCGTGCCCGCAAGCTGGCAAAGCAGGCGGCGGCTGAGGAAGTGGAATTTGTTGAGGATCCGGACACGCCGGTCATGGAGGTGCCGAATCCCGTGCTTACCATAAAGCCCTCAGAGGAGCAGGAGGAAAAGACGGAGCCCGTGAGCGAGGCATCCGAGGAGCAAGCGGAGACGTTTGCCGAGCCCGAGCAGCCCGTAAGCAAGGCGGCTCCCGAATTTGAGCCGACCGAGGAGGAGGGCATCTATCGAAGCGCAAAGGAGATGGGTCTTGAAAATCCCTCGGAGGAGGAATTCTCCTTGCAGGAGATCTTTTCCGATAAGCCCATCGAAATTCCCGTTGAAAGGCCCGAGAGAGAGCCCGAGGAGCCGTCCTCTGCCGAGCATGATCTGCTGGCGGAGATGAAGGAGATCAGTGATCTTGACGAGGGTATGGGCGGTGTCGAGGACGACATCGTGGAAATCGTGTCTGAGGCTCCCGTGGAGGAGGCTCGCCCGTATGAATTTCCGCCCATTGAGCTTTTGCCCCCGGATACCTCCAATAAGAATGAGGACAATTCCAAGGAGTTGATCGAAAACGCACAAAGGCTGATGGACACACTGTCCAGCTTCCACGTGCGGATCAAGGAGATCACTTATTCGCGCGGACCGACAATTACGCGCTATGAGCTTAAACCCGATGCGGGTGTGCGTGTGCGCTCGATCGCCAACCTTGTTGATGATATTGCCCTGAGTCTGGCTACCACCGGTGTCCGCATTGAGGCACCGATCCCCAACAAGCCCGCGGTGGGTATTGAGGTGCCCAACCAGAACCCTGCCACGGTATACCTGCGTACGCTGATCGATTCGGAGAAGTTTACGTCCGAGACCAGCAAGCTGACCGCCTGCCTTGGTGCCGATGTTGCGGGCAAGCCCGTGTACTTCAACATTGCCAAGATGCCTCACCTGCTGATCGCGGGTGCAACGGGTATGGGTAAGTCGGTCTGTATCAACAGTATCATTGTCAGCCTTTTGTATAAAGCAACGCCCGACGAGGTCAAGCTGATCCTGATCGATCCCAAAAAGGTCGAGTTCAATATTTACAAGGACATTCCCCACCTGTACTGTCCCATCGTCAGTGAGCCTACGAAGGCTGCAGGCGCGTTGGCGTCGGCGGTGGCGGAGATGGAGCGCCGCTTTGAGCTGATCGAGGAGGTCGGTGTCCGTGACATTTACAATTACAACGCGGTGACCAAGGACGATCCCGACCATGAGTTTATGCCGCAGATGGTCATCATCATCGATGAGCTTGCCGATCTTATGATGACGGCGGCCGATGCGGTGGAGTCCTCGATCTGCCGTTTGGCGCAGAAGGCGCGTGCTGCGGGAATCCATATTATCATCGGTACACAGCGTCCGTCGGTTGACGTTATTACCGGTCTTATTAAGGCCAACGTGCCCTCGCGTATTGCGTGCACGGTGGCTTCGCAGGTCGACTCGAGAACCATCATTGACATTGCGGGCGCGGAAAAGCTGATCGGTAAGGGTGATATGCTCTTTGCTCCCGTCGGATCGCCCAAGCCCATGCGTGTTCAGGGCGCGTTCGTTCACGAGAGCGACGTGGAAAAGATCGTTGAGTTTATCAAGGCCAACAACCGTGCGGCCAAGTATAATGAGGAATTCATCAACCGCATCGAAGAGGAAGCGGCCAAGTGTACGGCCGGAAAGAAGGGCGGAGCCGAAGTGGGTGACGGAAACGTTCCCGCGGACGGCCTGGATCCTAAATTCCGTGCGGCTGTGGAGGTCGCAGTGGACAGCGGAAAGATCTCGACCTCGCTTCTTCAGCGCAAGCTGGAGATCGGCTACGGCCGTGCCGCCAAGATCATCGACCAGATGGAGGAGATGGGCTACGTAAGTGCCCCCGAGGGCAACAAGCCTCGAAAGATCCTCATCTCCAAGGAGGAGTTTATGCAGATGGTCGTCAATGACGAGATCGAATGATGCCTACACAAAAGGAAAGAAATCCATTCCCGAACAGTGACTCCAATAAGCGGTATTATACCTACGATTATTATTTAAGGAAGACTTTTGGGGGGAAATGTGCCAAGATCCCGCTGGACGTCGGCTTTACCTGCCCGAATATTGACGGGCGGTGCGGTGTGGGAGGCTGTATCTATTGCTCCTCAAGGGGAAGCGGTGATTTTGCCGCTTCCTCCGCGCTTTCGATCCGCGATCAGTTTGCGATCACGGCGTCGTCGCTGGCGAACAAGTGGAAGACCGACCGCTGTATTCCGTATTTTCAGGCACACACCAACACCTACGCGCCGCTTGCGGTGCTTCGGGAAAAGTTTGAGGAGGCGCTGGCGCTGGAAGGCGCGGTGGGAATGAATATTGCCACGCGCGCCGATTGCCTTGAGGACGACGTGGTGGAATATCTGGCGGCGCTTGCCGAGCGTACGGTGCTTACGGTGGAGCTTGGACTGCAGAGCGCGCACGACGTTACGGCTGAGCGTATCAACCGCGGTCACACGTTTGCGCAGTTCGTAGAGGGCTATGATAAGCTTCGTCGCGCAAGCGACAGGATCGGCATCGGCATTCATCTGATCTTTGGTCTTCCCGGTGAGGACGATGGGATGATGCTGGACTCGGTGCGAGCGGTAGCACGGCTTCACCCCGATCAGGTCAAGTTGCATCTGCTTCACGTTTTGCGCTCCAGCCGTTTGGCACAGATCTACGAGCGCGGCGAATATTTGCCGCTGGAGAGGGAGCGTTATATTTCGCTTGTGGTGCGGGCGCTTGAGATGTTGCCCGCAGATATCGTGATCGCGCGCTTGACGGGCGACGGAATGGGTGAGGATCTTCTGGCACCCGAATGGAGCCGAAAAAAGGTGTCGGTCATCAACGATATCGATAAAATGCTTTATGCCCGGGATAGCTACCAGGGCAAACACTACGTAAAGGGAGGATAAGAATATGGCAGGACCCGGTGGAGGAGGCTTTGGCGGCGGCGGAGGTCGCGGCTTCGGTGGAGGCTTTGGCGGCGGTGGCTTCGGTGGAGGCGGCAGAGGCTTTGGCGGACACCATCACCATCACGGATTTCACGGCGGCTGGTTTTTGGGGCCGCGCTACTACGGCGGCGGATGTCTTGGCGGACTTCTCGGCATGTTCATTGCGCCGATCTTTCTGATCGTGTTTGCTATTCTTATGTTGGTTGGCTCGCTCGGCTCGGCCTTCCATTCGGTTACGACGGGCGGCGCGATCGCCTATGACGAAAATGCGTTTCAGGATTACGCCAACGAGCAGTATTATGCCGAGTTTGGAGCAGAGAAGGACAGCGAGGATCAACTTCTTCTGGTCTTTTTGATCGAGGATGAGCAATATCACGATTACGCGTATATTGCTTGGTGCGGCGATCATATAAACGGAAGGATCAACGCGATGCTTGGTGCTGAGGGCACAAGGCTGGGCAGCGCTGTTCAGAATTCCGCCATCAACGCAAGCTCCTATAAATATTCCTTGGACAACGGTATTGCGCAGGTGATCGGCACGATGCAGGGGCATATTGAGGCGCTTGGCCTTGCCTCTTCCCTTAGCTGTGACAGTGCGCCGAGCGATTACCGCTCGCATCTGATCAACCGCGCCAACATCGAAATGACCGACGAGACGGTCAACGCGGCGCTTGAAGACTTTACCGCGGCAACGGGCATTGTGGTTGCCGTCGTGGTCGAGGATGCCGACGAGGTGCTTCCGAGAGACTTTGATTACGTGAGCGTTTTCATCGCGCTTCTTTTCCTTGTGATCGCGGTCGTTATGATCGTTCAATCGGTAAGGCAGAAGGACAGGAAAAAGCGTGACGGCGACAGGGACGACAATTACAATCGATATGCTTAAATAAACAAGCAGAGGGCGACCCAAGCGGTCGCCCTCTGCAATTTTTTATCCACGTTCCGTTGAGAAAATGTTTCGAAATGGTTGGTTTACAGGTATATTCAAAAATGATATAATTACGGTACAAACATCAAAATACGGAGGTGTGATCATGTCGATTGGGCAGAATATTAAGAAATACCGAAAAGAAAAAGGGTATACGCAGAGAGAGCTTGCCGATTTGATCGGTGTATCCGTGCAGTCGGTTTCCAAGTGGGAAACCGATACGGGAGCGCCCGATATATCGCAGGTGGTTCCGCTGGCCTCGGCTTTGGAAATTTCCACCGATGCTCTTTTTGCTTATGAACATCATATCAAGCATAACGGATACGAGTCGCTTCGAAAAGACTATAGTAGGCAAGATGTGTTTCGAGATCAAACCTACACATTTCAAGAATACGAGATACTTTGTAACTATTTTTCCGCTCACCCCCAGAATTCCGAGGCGGCGTCTATGTGCCTCAAATGCTTGGTGGATATGATCGTTGCACGCAAAATGCAGGACAAAGGGAAAAGTGAGCTGATTGCTGAGTGTGAAAAATATGCAAATTGTATTTTTAAATATGAATCCGATGCAGATACTGTATTTATGAATCATTTTGTTCTTGCACGCGGGTATTCTGCACTCGGTGAAATTGCAAAAGCGAAGGAGATCCTGGGTAAGATTCCCGTGACCTTCGGAGACCGGTTGTATTGGGAAGCGGAGATCGCTCAAGCCAATAAGGAATATGATGAGGCAATGCTAAAATGCCGCTCAAGCTTTGCTCTAAAGGCAAGATACATTTCAAGATGTATCCGTATGGCGGGAGAGATACACCAGGCACAGGATGCCGAACACGGCCTGGAGTTGCGTATGGAATACGAGGAATATATGCTCAGATTGCTGAATGCCTTTCTTTCGGGCGGCAACTATTTGCCTTGCCGTCAGATCTTTCAAAAGTATGTTTTGCTTTGCGGAATGGTGCAGAAGTATATAAAATTGGGCAAGCTCGATCTGGCGCTTGAGAGAGCGGAAATGCTTTTTGAGGGAAGAAAGAATTTTCATAATTTCTTACAGCAGCCGCAGGACACGTATTCCTTATTGTTTGAGAATAACGATTCTGCGGAATATCAAGCGCAAACAAAGAAACGGCTTGACAGTTATGTTCGGTCTGCGGTGGAGCATTTGAAAACAGTTTCCGACAGTACGTATGCGCTGAGAATCAAGGTCTTGCTTGACAAGTATGATTTAAAATAACAAAAGGAGTCTATATTTATTTATGTCCTCCAAAATATGCGAAATGCATTATTAAACAAAAAAGCATCCGAAAAATCGGATGCTTTTTTATTTGGTGACCCGTACGGGAATCGAACCCATGTTACAGCCGTGAAAGGGCCGTGTCTTAACCTCTTGACCAACGGGCCGCTTTACAAAATGCGGACCTAGGTCCGCATTTTGTATGGTAGCGGGAATTGGACTTGAACCCATGACCTATCGGGTATGAACCGATTGCTCTAGCCAACTGAGCTATCCCGCCATTTTTGAACGCTCCGATATTATATCACAAACTTTATTTGTTGTCAAGAGTTTTTTCACACTTTTTTACTTTTTTATTTGCTTTGCTTTCGGTTTGTTAAAAATCAAACAACTTTTTGCCTTTTTTAACACGAAAATGGACGATTTGCCGACTTTTTGAAAAAGCGGCAACTATTTTTCCTTGAAAAAAGCATAGAATTATGATATAATAAATTGAATTATAAGGCGAAATGTTTGTTTTTTCGCAAATTTGAATTTTGAGCCTCCGCAAGGATGGCTCAGGAAAGAGGTGGACTTTGAAATATACGTTCAAAGGCGGCGCGCACGTTGAGGAGTACAAAAATACCCGCGGCTGCAGCATCGAAAAGATGTCCGCACCGGCCAAGGTCTATATTCCCATGTCGCAGCACATCGGTGCACACTGTAAGCCGGTTGTGGCGGTGGGAGATATGGTTACATATGGCCAGACCGTTGGCGTTGTTGAGTCGGGACTTGGTTGTCCGGTACATTCCAGCGTTTCGGGAAGGGTGGTTGCCATCGATCCCATCAAAAACGCGCAAGGCGTAGTCATTGAGACGGTCATTATTGAAAACGACGGCGAGTATACGCCCTGTGCCGATATTAAGCCCTGGCCGAAAAAGCTGGAGGAGACCACGGCAGAGGAGATCGTAGAGATGACCCGTCTTGCCGGAATTTCGGGTATGGGCGGTGCCACGTTCCCCACGTATGCCAAGATCGCGGGCGCGATCGGCAAGGTGGATACGCTGATCATCAACTGCGCCGAGTGCGAGCCCTTTATCACGGCCAATCACCGTTTGATGCTGGAGCGTCCCGACGAGGTGGTGTACGGTGCCAATATTTTGCGTCACGCACTGGGGCTTTCCTCAGGCATTCTTGCCGTTGAGGATAACAAGCCCGATGCCATCGAGGCTCTCCGGAAGACCATTGCGGAGACGGGGATGCCCTTTGAGGTGGCGGTGATGAAGACCAAGTACCCGCAGGGTGACGAGCGTCAGATCATGTATGCGCTTCTGGGGAAGGAGCTTCCCGCAGGTAAGCTTCCGGCCGACATTGGCTGCGTTATTTTCAATGCTGAGACAAGCGCGGCGGTTGCGGTGGCGTTTTATGACGGCACACCGCTTGTCAAGCGCATCGTTACGGTGGACGGAGACTGTCTCCGCACGCCCAAGAATCTGCTGGTTCATATCGGCACGAGCTATATGGACCTCATCCACGCGTGCGGCGGCCTTGTCAAGGCACCCAAGAAGATCGTCAACGGCGGCCCGATGATGGGCTTTGCCCAGTGGGACATTGGCGGTGCGGTCACCAAGGGTACGTCCGCGATTCTGGTCTTTTCTGCGGAGTTTGACGAAAACCAGTCACATCCCGAGGAGGCGTGTATTCGTTGCGGTCGATGCGTCAAAAATTGTCCGATGCATCTGATGCCCAATTATCTTGCGCTCTATACGTCTAACAAGATGTATGAGGAGGCGGAGAAGATGAACGCGCTCAGCTGTGTTGAGTGCGGAACCTGCTCGTACAATTGCCCCGGTAACATTCATATCGTGCAGCATATCCGCGTGGCCAAGGGTGTGATCCGTGCGGAGCGGCAACGAGCTAAAGAGGCGGCTGAGGCCTCGAAAGTAAAGTGAAGGGAGAAGTAAAATGGACGAAATGAACCAAGTGAACCTCAAAACGCCCGACCTGTTGACGGTCGTGCCTTCTCCTCATATTAAAAGCGGTGTAACCACGCAAAAGCTGATGCTTGACGTCATTATTGCGCTCCTGCCCGCTTGCCTTTTCGGCGTTTATCAATTCGGAGCCCACGCCGCCACGCTTCTGATCGTTGGTGTGGCCTCTTCGGTTTTCTTTGAGTGGGCGTTCCAGAGAATTCTCGGCAGAAGGGTGTCGATCAAGGACCTTTCAGCCGTGGTAACGGGACTTCTCATCTCGATGAATCTGCCCTCTACGGTGCCGTTCTGGCTTCCCATCATTGGCTCGTTCATTGCGATCGTGGTGGTCAAGCAGCTGTTTGGAGGCGTTGGAAAGAACTTTCTCAATCCCGCGCTTGCGGCAAGAATCTTTTTGTTTCTTTCGTGGTCGGACCGGATGGCCACGTTTACCGTGCCGCGCTGGGTGGGGAACGGCGTGGATGCCGTCGCGTATGCAACGCCGCTGGCCTCGCTGGCTGAGAACGGAACGACGGGCGGCGCTACGCTTATGGATATGTTTCTGGGTAAAACGGGTGGCTGTATCGGTGAGATGTCGGCGCTTTTGCTTCTCGCGGGCGGCGTGTATCTGATCGTTCGCCGCGTGATCACCTGGCACATTCCCGTTTGCTATCTTGGTACGGTGGCGGTCTTTGCGCTGCTCCTTCCCGCAAGCGGTGCGATGTTTGACCTGAATACGGTTCTGACACAGCTTCTGTCGGGCGGTCTGATGCTCGGTGCGATCTTTATGGCAACCGATTACGTCACTACCCCTGTCACTAAGTGGGGGCGGGTGATCTTCGGTATCGGTTGCGGACTCATCACCGTTCTTTTCCGCCGTTTCAGCAGCTATCCCGAGGGCACGTCCTTTGCTATCCTGGTTATGAATACGCTGGTTTGGTACATTGACAGACTTACAAAGCCCCGCGTTTTCGGAGGTGCAAAGCATGGAAAATAAGAGTTATGTGAAAAATATGGCGCTGGTAGGACTTAAGCTCCTTTTGATCTGCGCCGTGATCGCGGGCGTCGTGTCCTTTGTTTACACGGTGACCTTTGATGCCTATCAGAAAAATCTTGACCGCGAGATCCGCGAGTCGATGGCCATCATTTTCAATGCGGACGAGGACGACGTGATCGACCTTGACGTGTATGACGGCGCGCTTGACTCGGACATTCAGGCGGTCTATACCGTTAAGCTGAACGGCGAGGTTGTTGGCTATTGTGTGAACGTTATTGGCAAGGGCTTTGGCGGCGATATGAGCCTCATGGTTGGCTACCAGCCCGACAAGAGCATTCGCGGCGTATCCATTGTTTCGCACGCCGAGACGCCCGGCGTGGGCTCTAAGGTGGGCGATGCGGCGCATCTGTCGCAGTACGCAGGCCTTTCGGGTGAGCTTACGCTCTCTAAGCGAGGCGATGCCGACATTACGGCGATCTCGGGAGCTACCATCTCCTCGAAGGCGGTTCACGAAGCGGTTAATCGGGCAAGCGAGGTTCTCGCCTCGGTTCCCGTGGCGTAAGGAGGGGTGAGTATGCGTAAAAATTCAGGCTTTATCAAGCAGCTGAAGGAGGGAATTCTGGATAACAATCCCGTTCTCGTTCAGCTTTTGGGTATGTGTCCCACGCTTGCCACAACGACGTCGGTCGAAAATGCGATCGGTATGGGTGTGGCGGCAATGGCCGTTCTTATCTGCTCCAACATTTTTATTTCGCTTCTTCGCAAATTCATTCCGTCTCAGGTTCGTATCGCGGCGTTTATCGTCATCATTTCGGGCTTTGTGACGGCGGTCGAGCTGATCATGCGAGCGTATTTCTACTCGCTGTATCAGGCACTTGGCCTGTTCATCCCGCTGATCGTGGTTAACTGTATCATTCTGGCGCGCGCTGAGGCGTTTGCCTCGCGCAACAAGGTTCTCCCCTCGGCTATCGACGGCCTTGCCATGGGCCTTGGCTTTACCTTTGCCCTTGTGATCGTTGCCACCCTCCGTGAGGTGCTCGGTGCGGGTACCTTTATGGGAATGGATCTGTTCGGTGAGTATTACAGTCCCATTATGATCCTGGTTTCGCCTCCCGGTGCCTTTTTGACGCTGGGTCTTGTGATTGCGATCGTCCAGAAGATCCGCAATAACATTGAGGATAAGAAGCGTCTGGAAAAGCTGATGAAGGTCGAGTTTGTCGACCATTCGGCAAAGCTGGCAAAGAAGGAGGATGAGACGGTATGAGCTTTGGAGAAATTTTACTGATGATGTTCGGTGCCGTGCTCGTCGAGAACTTCATTTTTGCTCGCTTTTACGGCTGTTGTCCCTTCCTTGGCGTTTCCGAAAAGCCGGATACCGCCTTTGGTATGGGTATGGCGGTTACCTTTGTTATCACGCTCTCAAGCGCGGTGACCTGGCTTGTGTATAAGCTTCTGGAGCTTTTCCACCTGGAATATCTGCAGACCATCGCGTTTATCCTGGTGATCGCGGCGCTCGTTCAGTTTATTGAGATGTTCCTTCGCAAATTTATTCCGTCGCTTTATAGCGCTCTCGGCATTTATTTGCCGCTGATCACTACCAACTGCGCGGTGCTCAGCTCGGCGCTTCTTAACATTCAGAACGGCTACAATCTGATCGAGTCCATCTGCTTCGGCTTCGCCGCGGCCATCGGCTTTACGCTGGCCATCGTGGTGTTTGCCGGTGTCCGTATGCGCCTTGCTACGGCAAAGCCTCCCAGATCCTTCAAGGGCTTCCCCTTGACGCTGATCGCGGCAGGTCTGCTTGCTATGGCGTTTTCGGGCTTTACAAGTCTTAGCTTTTAAGGAGGGAAGAAAATGCAAATATCTGACGTTTTGATTCCCGTCCTGATTTTCGCGGGACTTGGTGTGTTTTTCGGTATCCTTCTTGCGATCGCCGCCAAGATCTTTGAGGTCAAGGTGGATGAGCGCGTTCCCAAGGTGCAGGAGTGCCTGCCGGGGGCCAACTGCGGCGGCTGCGGCTATTCGGGCTGCGGTGCGCTGGCTGAGGCCATCGTAAAGGGAGAGGCCAAACCGAGCGCTTGTACGGTGGGAGGCGCGGAGACCGCCCAAAAGATTGGCGAGATCATGGGCGTTGAGGTCGAGGAGCGTGTTCGTATGCGTGCACAGGTCATGTGCTCGGGTACGGCGGAGTTCGCCAAGAAAAAGTACATTTATGCGGGCGCAAAGGACTGCATTTCGGCCACCAAGCTGGCGGGCGGCGACAAGCTGTGCCCCAACGGTTGTATCGGTCTTGGAACCTGTGTGACGTCCTGTCCGTTCGGGGCGATCTCGGTCGTGAACGGCGTTGCCGTCGTTGACTACAAGAAGTGCGAGGGCTGCGGCGTGTGCACGCACGCGTGCCCCAAGGGGATCATCAAGCTGATTCCATATAACAGCCGTCACTGGGTTGGTTGTATGTCGGTCGAGAAGGGCGCGGTTACGCGCAAGCAATGCGAGGTGGGCTGCATCAGCTGCAAGCTTTGTGAAAAGGCTTGCGAGTACGATGCCATTCACGTCAACGGCTTTGTAGCGTCGATCGACTATGATAAGTGCGTGGGTTGCAACAAGTGTGTGGACAAATGTCCGAGACACATCATCTGGTCGGCGGGCACACAGTACGGAAACCTTGTGATCCTTCGCGAAAACATCAAGGATATATAAAAGAAAAACCCGATTTTATATCGGGTTTTTTCTTGACAAAAGGGGGAAAATCGTGTATACTGTATATGTCACAGCTTGACAAGAAAGGATGAAGACAAAATGAAAAAAACTGTAAAGATTCTCTCCCTTGTAATGGCACTCGTACTCGTTTGCTTTGTTTTCGCTTCTTGCGCAAAGACGCTTTCGGGCACGTATTCGGTAGAGGCAGGCGGTTCGCTTGTTGGCGGTAAGATCTCGATGACCTTCAGCGGTAAGAACGTGACCGTTACCACAACGGCAGGCATTGCCGGCTTCACCTCCACCAACGAGGTAAAGGGAACCTATGAGATCGCAGAGGCGGCTGACGGTACGCAGACCATCACCATCACCTACGAGGGTGACGCTGAGGGCGACGCCGGTAAGCTTAGCGGAACGCAGAGCTTCTCTGATGGTAAGGATGAGAACGGCAACAAATATATTAAAGTTGGCATCTTTACGCTTACACAGGTAAAATAAAAACGAAAAACAAACGGCTGTTGCATTGCAACAGCCGTTTTTCTTTTATCCGATTCCCTTTAGGAAACTTTGAAGAAGGGGACTCTTGGGGGCACCGAAGACCTCCTCGGGCGAACCCGTTTCCTCAATGATTCCGTTGGCCATATAAATGATTTGATCCGAAACCTGACGGGCAAATTCCATCTCGTGCGTGACTACGATCATGGTACGTCCTTCGTCGCGAAGCTCCTTTATGACCTTCAGCACCTCGCCCGTAAGCTCGGGGTCAAGCGCCGACGTCGGCTCGTCAAAGCAGAGAATGTCGGGCTTCATTGCCAGTGCACGCGCAATGGAAACGCGCTGCTGCTGACCGCCCGAAAGCTGACAGGGATAGGAATCCTTTTTCTCGGAAAGCCCTACCGCCGCAAGGAGCTCGGCGGCGTGCTCCTCGATCTCTGCAACCTTCTGTTTCAACTCGGCGTGGGAAAGCTTGTTTTGCTTGGCCTCCTCCTTGGCGCGAAGCTTGGGCGCCAGGGTGAGGTTCTCCATCACCGAATACTGCGGAAACAGATTGAAGGACTGAAAGACAAGTCCGAAGCGAAGACGGCTTTCGCGGATCTCGGCGGCCGACTTTTTCTTGTGCTCAGCGGCGTCGAATATGGCGCTTCCGTCCACGGAAATGACACCGGTGTCAGGAGTCTCAAGGAAGTTGAGACAGCGAAGGAGCGTAGTCTTTCCGCTTCCCGAGGAGCCGATGATCGAAAGCACCTGACCCTTTTCCAGCGAAAAGTCGATCCCCTTCAGCACCTCGGTCTTGCCGAAGCGCTTGGTTATGTTTTTAACTTCAAGTAATGCCATGTCCATTCCTCCTTACACCTTGTAGTAGTCGAGCTTTTTCTCGATAAAGCCGAAAAGAAGCGTGAGGATGCCGACAAAGGCAAGATAGAATACCGCCGTGTAGAACATCGGCCAGATCAGCGCGTGTGCGGTGTATTCCTCCGCCACCTTGAGAATTTCCACTACCATAATGACTCTCGCGAGTGCGGTGTCCTTGACCAGCGTAATGATCTCGTTGGACATCGGGGGAATGATGCGCTTGACGACCTGCATCAGAATGACCTTAAAGAAGATCTGCGATTTGGTCATGCCCAGCACCTCGCCGGCCTCATACTGACCGCGCGGGATGCCCTCAATGCCGCCTCGGTAAATCTCCGAGAAGTAGCAGGCGTAGTTGATGACGAATGCCACAATGACCGCGTTGAAGCGCGAGAAGGCGGGCAGATCCCAAAGCAAGCGAGGAACATAGAATACCACAAAGACCTGAAGCATAAGCGGCACGCCGCGAATGATCCAGACGAACACCTTTGTGAGGTAAGCCAGCGGCTTGAACTTGGACATAGATCCGAAAGAGATCACCAAACCCAAAGGAAGCGCTAACACAAGTGTTAGCGCAAAAATCAGGCAGGTGTTTTCAAATCCCTCAAGCAACCGAAGCGTTACCTTAAGAAATGAAGACCAGGTTATTGCCATGTTTTATTCCTTTGTTTGGGTTAATTACTCAATGACTTCAACAAGCTGAACAACGTTCTCGAAGCCATACTTAGCAGCAAGCTCTGCGATCTTTCCGTTGTCAAAGAGAGTCTTGATGGCCTCGTTTACCTTGGCGGTAAGCTCAGAGCCCTTCTCGAAGCCGATGGCGTAGATCTCGGAATCAAGAACGATCTCCTCAACGATCATAAGATCAGCGTAGTCGCCCTGTCCGCAGATGTTCTTGGCAAGAACGATGTCCATAACGGCAAAGTCAACGGCACCCGACTTAACCTCAAGGAAAGCCTTGTTCTGTGCGGGATACTTTTCCATGCTTCCGTTGTCACCGATCACGGTTGCGGCATAGCTCTCACCTGCGCTTCCGCCCTCAACGCCTGCCTTCTTGCCGGCAAGGTCAGCCTCACTCTTGATGAGGTCCTTGTTGTCAGCCTTGATGACGATGCACTGCTGGTTGAGCATATAGCCGTAAGAGAAGTCAACGAGATCCGAACGCTTGGTGTCAACGCCGTCGATCTTATCGGTGGAGTTGGCGGTGAAGCCGTTCCAGATGCAGTCGATGGTGCCTGCCTCAAGCTCGGTGTACTTCTGGGTCCAGTCGATCTCCTGGAAATCGACCTTCATACCGATCAGCTTACCAACCTCCATAGCAAACTCGGACTCAAAGCCGGTCCAGTTGCCGTCAGCATCTTTTTCGTTCATGTTTTCAAAAATGGTTACGCCGCAAACAAGCGTGGGGGTTTCATCCTTATCACCGCAGGAAGCGAATGCGAAAGTGAGAGAGAGCAGCATAAGAACTGCAAGTGTGAGAGAAAGAATCTTTTTCATTTTGAATGTCTCCTGTTTTTTGAATTTGCTTTACCGCTTTAACGAGGTAAAGTGATAACGTAGTATATCTTACCACATATCCCCACGTTTGTCAATAGGTTTTTTAAAAAAATAAAAACAATCTTTAAGAATGAGTTTTTTTACTACGTATCAAAGAAAAAAGAACCCCCGCAAGTACATTATACCTTGCGGGGAAAGAAATGATTTTCTTCCGTATCATTATTATACGCTTTCTTTTTACGTTTGTCAAGCGCTTTTTCGGCCAATCAAGCCATATCGGCGATCACGTCCTTGATGTACGCGTAATCGTTCTTGGCGAACCAATAGCGGTCGCCGGGGCGGGGAGCCTCCAGACAGATCGGGCCGGTATATCCAACCTCTTGAAGCTTCTCAAGATACAGGTGGTGGTTGATCTCGCCGTCACCGAGTGCGGCGGGGAGGCGGAAGCGCGATTCGGGAAGCTTGATGTAGTTCTTCAGGTGAACGTAGTAGAGCTTATCACCGAACGTATCGATGACCGCATTCAGCGGCATCGGATCGGGGAAGAGGATCATATTGCCGTAGTCGAGATTGATGCCCACCATCGGCGAGTCGATCATATCCACCAGGCGGCGTGTGGGGAGGGGAAGGTCGTGAATGTAACCCATATGTGTCTCGAATGCGAAGCGAAGGTCGATCTTTTCCAGCTCCTTGGCGATGCGACCGTAGGTGTCGGCCGTCAGCTCGAAGGTCTCGTCATTGGCGGCGGCCGAGCCGTTGAATTCATAGCCGGGGGCGGGGACGGTCTTTAGAGGGCAGTTCTTTACCTCGGCGGTGGTGTTGCACATTTTTGCTCCGCACACCTCACGCACGATCTTGGCGTTTTCCACCGTCTCGGCAACGATGGCATCGCGCACCTCCTTGTTGGGGCTTGCACAGCCCTTGACCATAAAGCGGAACATGGTTTCGAAGTTTCCAAGTCCCGCGGTGGCCTTTGCAATCTCCTCGGCATACTCGCGGAAGGAAAGAGATGCGTAGTCCTTGGGGAGCCAGCCGCGGAACTCGATGCCCTCATAGCCGATGTCAGCGGCAAAGCGGCAAACGTCGGTCAGCGTCTTTTTGCCGTAGCTCGTGCCTGCGACCTCGGCGTAATTGATGTGCATAAGAATGGGATTGTTCATAAGATTCACCTCGTTTGATTTGGATGCAATTTTACCGTAGAAGGTCAAAGCTTCTTTCTTTTAGTATAGCATAATAAAAAATGAATGGAATTGTATTTTTTATTATTTTTATTGCAATTTCTATCTTTTTAGATATAATAGTCGATTGCTACACTGCTTTCGCGGACGGCGTGCATATGCGTTTTTACCACGCTCACGTGGTAGGGGTCACTCTGGTAGTCGGCAAGTGCCTTTGGGTCATCAAGCAGGACACTAAGCACCACGTCATACGAGCGCTCAGAGTGCAGAAAGTCTACGCCGACCTCAATGCCGCGGAGCTGGGGAACGTTGCCCTCCATCGAGCGGAGTATCTCTGCCGCCTTTTCGCATTCCTCACGGCTGTTGTTTTTCAGTTTAAAGCATACGATATGTTTGATCATCGCGGATCTCCTTGTCATTTTCTCAATTTATTATAATACAAACTGAGCGAAAAAGTCAAGAAAAACGAAAAATTTGACCGTAAAATCGTATAAAAGAGAAAAAAATAATTTTTTTTAAAAAAATTTAAAAAAGGGCTTGATTTTTTCTTTTCTTTGTGGTATTATATTGAAGTCACGGAGAGATGGCTGAGCTGGTCTAAGGCGCACGACTGGAAATCGTGTTAAGGCTAATACCCTTACGAGGGTTCGAATCCCTCTCTCTCCGCCACTTGAATAATGCTGGTATGGCTCAGTCGGTAGAGCACGTCATTGGTAATGACGAGGTCATCAGTTCGATTCTGATTACCAGCTCCAAAAATCCCGAACACCTTGGTGTTCGGGATTTTCTTTTTTCAAAAAACAAACGGCGAGAGGATAAGCACCGACAGTGCGCAAAGGAGCGCCTGCGCTGCGCGTGCGCAGAGGTACGGACGGAAGGAAAGACCGCGTCCGTCGGCAAGCGTCACCAGCTGGCAGTGCACCGAAAGTCCCGACCATCCGACCGTCAGCGCACAGAGCATCACCGAGAGAGGGCGCTTGTGGAGCGCGGCGGCGGCACTCACACCGGAGGACATCTCAAAAAAACCGTACAAAAGAGCGGTTATTGCTTCGGGAAGCGCCAAGCCTTCCAGGGCGTGTGACAGACACCCGATGACCGTTCCGAAAAACAAAATATACGCGCAGACTGTCAGCATGGCGGTGGTGGCTGAGGCAATTGCCGCGGTGAAGGCACCGGGGGCCGGCGACAGAGGCGCAGTGCGCGGAGCTTCTTTCGCAGAGGCTTCTTTTTTTCGTGTGACGATTCCAACCGTGACCGCGCTTGCCATACAGCAAAGCCAAAGTAAGAGACCAAAGGCGCGATTGCGATACAGAGAGGTGCCTACGGCAGAGACCAAAAAAGCAATGCTCGGCAGATTGGAAAATCCGAGCAGTCGTTCGCACTCGTTTTTGGAAATTTGCCCCTTGTCATATAGTGCGAGAGACATTCGCGCACCAACGGGAAACCCGCAAAGAAACCCGAGAAAAACGGCGGCGGCACTTGACACGGATATGCCGAACAGACGGGCGAGGGGGCGTCCCAGCCTTTGCCCGAACAAATCGCCAAAGCCGAAGGCGATCAAAAGCTCGGAGAGAACCATAAAGGGGAAAAGCGAGGGAATGATCGCCCGCGCGCAAAGCGAGAGAGCGCGCGTGACGCACTCGGCAGCTACGGCAGGATTTTTGAGTACAAGCAAAATCAGGAATAAGATCAGCAGGCAAAGGGCGGCTGCCGTGTTTCTTGTCTTCTTGGTCAGCAGGTTTCCGGTCATTCTTTGTTGCCTCCGCGCATAAAGTAGGGTATATTTATTTGTACGGGAAAGGGTGGTCGGTTATGCCGAGAAAGGGTGTTTTTAAAACAGAAAAAGCAGAAAAGCGTTCGCCGATCGGGCGCATACGGGAGAGGGCGGAGGCCTTCTTCGGTATGCCATACGTCGAGTGCCGCGGCTTTCGGAGTGTGACGGTGGAGGGGGCCCAAAAAATCGAGTCTATGACGCAGGAGTGTGTGGTCGTTTTGCTTGACCGGGGGCGTCTTGCCGTTTGTGGGGAGAACTTGATCTGTGCCTCCTTCCGAAACGGATGTCTTACCGTAGACGGCGAGATCGACTCGGTCGGCAAATGGAGGCGTGAGGCATGAGCTTGTTTGGCTTTTTTGGCGGAAGAACGGTATTTGCCGCCAAGGGAAAGGACGCGGCAAGGATCTTCAACAAATGTATGGAAGAAAAAATCATGTATGTGAAAAGCGTATGGGACGGAGAGTCCTTTCTTTTGTACATTGAGGGGCGGGCGGCCTCTCGCTTTGCGGAGCTTTGTGAAAGGGAGCGGATCGAGGTGGAGGTGCGAAGCCGTAAGGGCTTGCCCGAGCTTTGGTCGCGCTATCGTAGCCGCCCGGGGCTTTGGCTTGGCCTTTTGCTTGCCGTGGGCTTGCTTGCTTTGTCCAGAGGGGTGATCTGGAGCATTCGCATTGAGGGCAATGAGCGTCTTGGTGAGGATCGAATCCTCTCGTTGCTTGCCGAAAACGGCATTGAGGTGGGGACCCCCTTGCGCGATCTGCGACCGGCTGTGGCGGAGGGCAACATCCTTCTTGCGGAAAAGGACATTTCCTGGATCTCACTTTATGCCGTGGGAACTACGCTGAACGTGGAGGTGCGAGAGACCGAGCGGGGGGATCCGACGGCGGAGGGGGCGGCCAATCTGGTGGCGCTTTGTGACGGTGTGATCGAGCGCATCGAGGTGTGCGACGGAAGCGTGGTGATAAAAAAGGGAGATGTGGTACGGCAGGGTGAGCTTTTGGTCAGCGGCGTTTATGACACGCCCGAGGGCGGCTCGCTTCGGCAGACGCTCGCGCGCGGGGAGGTGTTTGCCCGGACGATACACGAATATGAAGTCAAAATTCCTGTTTTGTATGAAAAAAAGGTGTATACCGGACGGCAGTGGTGCGAAAAACGAATAAATTTTTTTGCAAAAGACATAAAAGTTTTCGCAAATACTGGAAATGCACCCCCAACTTGTGATATAATATACTATGAAGACAAGTTCAGCTTGCTTGGAGGCAAGGAGCTTCCCCTTGGGATGGATACCGTTCTGTTTCGCGAATACGTGATGGAAACGGTAAAGCTTTCCCCCGGGGAGGCGGCGTCCTATGCCTTTGCTGAGCTGGAGCGTGAGCTGGCCGAGCTTTCGGTAAGGGCTGAGCTTCTGGGAAAGGATATTTCCTTTGAGTTGACCGACGAAGCATATTATCTCAGCTGTTGCATCACCTGCTTGGAAAACATAGCCGTTACGCAAAGGATCGAAGCGTGGCGGGGAACGGAGTTGTATGGCACAAAAAATCATCGGAGTGGAAACCAGTGAACAGACCCTAAAGCTATTCGGCAGCTTTGACTGTCATGCAAGGATGCTGGAGGATGCCTTTGCGGTGGATATTCGCAATCGCGAGACCGACAACGGCAACGCCATTGTGATCGAGGGCGATGACGAGGCGGTGGCGGCTACTCACCGTGCGCTTTCCTATCTTAAGGACGTGGCACAGATGAGCGATACGCTTGACGAGCAATCGGTGCGGTACGTCATCAATATGGTGCGCGACGGTCATGCCGACGAGCTGGAAAAGCTGGACGGCAGCATCTGCATCACGGGACGCGGCAAGCCCATCAAGGCTAAGACCGTCGGTCAGAAGAAGTATGTAGAAGCCATTGAAAAAAATACCATTACGCTTGGCATCGGCCCTGCAGGTACGGGAAAGACCTTTCTTGCGGTGGCAATGGCGGTCAAGGCGCTCAGAGAAAAACGTATCAGCCGCATTCTTTTGACACGCCCTGCCATTGAGGCGGGCGAAAAGCTGGGCTTTTTGCCGGGCGATCTGCAAAGCAAGATCGATCCCTATCTCCGTCCGCTTTATGACGCACTGTATGAGATGATCGGCACCGAGGCGTATGCGCGCTTTGTGGAAAAGGGCACCATCGAGATCGCACCGCTGGCGTATATGCGAGGTCGGACGCTGGACGATTCCTTCATCATTCTTGATGAGGCGCAGAACGCCACGCCCGAGCAGATGAAGATGTTTTTGACGCGTCTGGGCTTCAACTCCAAAATGGTGGTGACGGGAGACCTGACGCAGACCGACCTGCCAAGCGGTCAGAAGAGCGGTCTTGCGGCGGCGGTCAAGATTCTGGAGGATATTGACGACATTGCCATTCACCGCTTCACCGACCGCGACGTGGTGCGCCACAAGCTGGTGCAGAAGATCATTCTTGCTTACGAAAAGCACGAAAGAGAGGGCGCACGCAAGGCCGAGGAGGAACGGGAAAAACGAAAGCTCCGCTATGCACCGAGCAAAGGAGCAGAAGGGAAGAGTACAAAATGAGACTTCTTATATATTTTGAAAATCAGCAAAAAAAGGAGCCCATCCGCTATTCGCTCAAGATGCTGGTGCGCAGGGCGGTGGAGGCCACGCTTGCCTATGAGAATATGAAGGATGACTGTGAGGTTTCGGTCACCTTTTGTGACAACGAAGGGATCCGTGAGATGAACAAGCGCTTTCGCAACATAGACCGCGAGACCGACGTGTTGTCCTTTCCGTTGTTTGATGACGACGGAATGGACGCGCACGTGGAGGAGCTGAATTGCGTGCTGGGTGACATCGTGCTTTCGCTGGAGAAGGCGCGCGCGCAGGCCGAGGAATTCGGACATAGCTTTGAGAGGGAGGTTGCCTTCCTTACGGTACATTCGGTGCTTCACTTGCTCGGATACGACCACGAGACGGGTGAGGCGGACGAGCGGGATATGCGCCGTCGGCAGAGTGAGATCGTGGACAAGCTTGGGCTCTCGGTAAAATAAAAGGAAAAGGAAGCATATATGAAAAAGACAGGATTTATTGCCATTGTGGGGCGTCCGAACGTTGGAAAATCCACACTGATGAATCAGATTTTGGGCGAGAAGGTTGCCATTGTTTCGGCTAAGCCCCAGACCACGCGCAACCGTATTCTCGGCATTTATACACGAGGTGAGGAGCAGTTTGTTTTTCTGGATACGCCCGGCATTCACAAGCCCAAGAATCGCCTTGGTGAATATATGGTGGGCGCGGCCAATTCCTCACTCCACGATGCCGATGCGGTGGTGCTCGTTGTGGACGTGGGCAGGGAGCCGTCGTCGGTCGAGGAGGATGTGATCGCGTATCTGCAAAAATCCAAGATTCCCTCGGTGCTTGCGCTCAACAAGGTGGATCTGTACCAGAGAGAAAAGATTGCCCAGACCATTGCCGCATACGCCGCTAAATACAACTTTGACGCCTTTGTGCCGATCTGTGCCAAGAGTGGCGGCAAGGTGGAGGAGCTTTTGGACGAGTGCGCGAAATTCCTCGCCGAGTCCGAGTGGATGTTCCCCGAGGATATGATCACCGACCAGCCCGAACGTCAGATCGCGGCCGAGGTCATTCGCGAAAAGATCCTCCGCACCACTGACCGCGAGGTTCCGCACGGAACGGCCGTCGTTATCGAGGAATTCACCGACGAGGGTACCATGATCCGCATTCGTGCGGAGATCTTCTGCGAGAAGGAGTCGCACAAGGGGATCCTTGTCGGAAAGGGCGGAGCGAATCTCAAGCTGATCGGAAGCTATGCCCGTCAGGATCTTGAGAAGTTCTTTGGCACCAAGGTGTATCTCAATCTTTGGGTCAAGGTCAAGGAAAACTGGCGCGACAGCGTGGGTATGGTGACCAATTTCGGATACAACAAAAAGGAAGATTATAATTAAGGAAGGAAACGTGCGGTGCAGTATACGGTTGACGGATTGGTAATACGCGAGAGTGAGGCGGGTGAGAACGATAAGCGCTTGATTTTACTCACGCCCGACCGCGGGAGGCTCAGCGTCCTTGCCAAGGGCGCTCGTTCGCTTAAGAGCAAGTATATGAACAGCACCGCTCTTTTTACCTACGGAAACTACGAGATCACCGAGCGCGGTGAGCACGCGTGGCTTTCGGGGGCGTCGGTGACCGAGTCCTTTTACGGCATCCGCAACGACATAGAACGGCTGGCACTGGCCTCCTACATCGTGGACGTGGTGTACGAGCTTACGGGCGAATCCGAGGAGGCGTGCGATATGCTGCGACTGGCTCTCAATACGCTGTTCGCCATTGCCAACGACTACAAGCCGCGTCCGCTCATTAAGGCGGTCTTTGAGTTCCGTGCGATGACCATGTCGGGCTATCTTCCCAATCTGGAGACCTGCTCGGTGTGCGGCAGGACCAGGGGGAGCTATATGTATCTTGACGTGATGAACGGTGAGATGAAGTGCGCCGAATGCTTACATACCGTGGAGCTTAAAAAAACAGCAGCGGAGGACGAGATCCGCGATGCGCGTATTCTTTCGCCGCTTGGCGGCGGTGCGCTGGCGGCGGCGCGGTACATCATTGAGGCGCCGATCGAGAGGCTGCTTTCCTTTAATCCCGAGGAGATCACAGTTTCCGAGCTTGCGAGAATGAGCGAGACCTACCTTTTGCATCATCTGGAGCGAAGCTTTTCCTCGCTGGATTTTTATCGTAACGTAACAAAAATGTAATGGAAGAAAAAATGGACGAGAAGAATTTACACACACTGGAATTTACCAAAATACGCGAGATGCTGGCGACCTATGCCCTCACCGAGGGCGCAAAGGCGCGTGCGCTCGCGCTTTTGCCGGCCAAGGATCCCATAGAGGCAAGGCTTCTTCAAGCGCAGACGACCGATGCCAGACGCCTCATCGACCACAAGGGAATGCCGTCCTTCGGTATGGTGAAGGATATCGCTGACGCCTGCGAGCGCGCGGACAAGGGGGCAACCCTCAGCACCGGCGAGCTTCTGGCAGTTGCGAATGTGCTTCGCACGTCGCGCTCTCTTTTGGAATATATCCGCACCAACAAGCTGTTTGAGACCTCGCTTGATGAGATCTTTGAGCGCCTGATGCCGGGTCGCACGCTTGAGGACAAGATCACGCGCGCCATCATCAGTGAGGATCAGATCGCTGACGAGGCCAGCCGCGAGCTGTCGGATATCCGTCGGCGAATCCGCCTTGAGGGCAATCGCATCAAGGAGATGCTTCAAAAGTACATTACCGGCGGCTCGTACGCTAAATACTTGCGCGACAACATCGTAACAGTCAAAAACGGGCGTTACGTGATTCCTGTAAGAGCCGAATGTAAGAATGAGATAAAGGGTCTGATCCATGATACGTCGGCAACCGGCTCCACCATTTTTGTCGAGCCCTCGGCGGTGGTAGACGCCAACAATGAGATCCGCATTCTCCAGACCAAGGAGGAGCACGAGATCGAGCGCATCCTTGCCGAGCTTTCGGGCGAGGTGGCGGCCATTGAGCACGTAGTCCGTATGGATTATCTGAATATCACCGAGCTTGCCTACACCTTCGCGTGCGGCGAGTTCTCACGCCGTCTGAATGCGACCGAGGCGCGCATTACCGAGGATCGCGCCGTGCGCCTGATCCGCGCGCGCCACCCTCTTATCGATAAGGACAAGGTGGTTCCCGTAGACATTACGGTGGGGGGCGAGTACGATTCGCTGATCATTACCGGTCCCAACACCGGCGGTAAGACCGTAACGCTCAAGACCGTCGGACTTTTTGCTCTGATGGCAAGAGCCGGCCTTCACATTCCGGCCGAGGAATCCTCGTCGATCTGCTTCTTTGACGAGGTGTTGGTCGATATCGGCGACGAGCAGAGCATTGAGCAGTCACTGTCCACCTTCAGCTCGCATATGGTCAACATCGTTTCCATCCTTGAAAGAGTGGGTAACCGCTCACTGGTGCTTTTTGACGAGCTTGGCGGCGGCACCGATCCCGTCGAGGGCGCGGCGCTTGCCGTGGCCATCATTGATACCGTGCGCGAGAAGGGCGCTCTTTGCGTGGCGACCACGCACTATTCCGAGCTCAAGGCCTATGCGCTGGACACGGTGGGCGTTTGCAACGCCTCGTGTGAGTTTGACGTAGAGACCCTGCGCCCGACATACCGACTGGTGATCGGCGCGCCCGGAAAATCCAACGCGTTTGCCATTTCGGGCAAGCTGGGCCTCTCGCCCGAGATCATTGAAAAGGCAAAGGGAAACGTCAGCGCGGAAAACCGCCGCTTTGAGGACATCATCGAAAAACTGGAAAAAAGCCGCTTGGAAATGGAAAAGCGACTTGCTGAAGCCGAAAACATGCGTGCGACCTACGAAAAATACAAGGCAGATGCCGAACGCACCATCGGCAAACGCCTGAAGGACTCCGAAAAGATGCTGGAGGACGCCAAAAATAAGGCGGCGGCTGTTATGGAGAGTGCCAAGGCGTCCAGTGCCTTTGTGTTTGCTCAGCTGGAGGAGATCCGCAAAAAGCAGGAGGCGGCCAACTTCGGTGAGGAGCTGGAGCGCACGCGCCGCGCGGTGCGCGGTCACATCCGCGATAATGAGGACAAGTATAACCCCGTAAGCGAGAGAACCAACGAGAATTACGTGCTTCCGCGTTCGCTTCGCAAGGGCGATCGCGTCCTTTTGGTCGATCTGGACAAGGAGGCGACGGTTCTTGAGCTTCCCGACGCGCAGGGCAATGTGCAGGTGCAGGCGGGTATCATCCGCACGCGCACAAAGCTTGCCAATCTTCGTCTTGTGGAGGAGGGGGCGACCTTTACCGATAAGGAGAATCAGAAAAGGGCAGTCAGCACCTATCGCAAAAAGACCAGCTCGGATTGCATTGACGAGATCGATCTCAGAGGCAAGACGGGGGAGGAAGCGTGGGCGGCTGTGGACAAGTATCTGGACGACGCTATGCTTTCGGGCTTCCATACCGTACATCTTATTCACGGAAAGGGAACGGGGGCGCTGAAAAACGCGCTCTGGCAGTATCTCAGGGGGGACAAGCGTATTCGCAGCTTCCGCATCGGGCAGTACGGTGAGGGTGACGGCGGTGTTACGGTTGTTGAGCTGAAATGACGTCGAATTCGGGCGTTTTCCCCATAGTGCGACGGTGTTTTTTGTTAACATTCACAAAAAAATAAAAAACTGTTAAAAAACCTTTTCAAAACTCGAATTTTGTGATATAATGGGGTTGTAAAATAAATAAAATTTTTCGGGGGGATTTTATGCAGGACAATCTTTTTGGCGATCTCAGTGTTATCAGCCTTCGCGGCGGTGAGCAGTTTGCCTCGCAGGTTGACTATTATCTTAAGGAATGGCGCAATCACGGAGAGGACAAGACCTACATCGTCCCTACCGAGTGTCCGAGATTCGGAACGGGTGAGGCCAAGGGTGCTGTGCATCAGTCGCTTCGCGGCCACGATATTTACATCATTGCCGATGTTTTCAACTACGGCGTGACCTACAATATGTACGGTCAGCAGGTGCCCATGAGCCCCGACGATCATTACGCCGATCTTAAGCGTATCATCGCGGCCATCGAGGGCAAGGCAAGACGCGTTTCGGTCATTATGCCGATGCTTTACGAGGGCAGACAGCACAAGCGCTCCTCGCGCGAGTCGCTCGACTGTGCGATGATGCTTCAGGAGCTTGTGGGTATGGGTGTATCGAATATCATTACGTTCGACGCGCATGACGCAAGAGTTCAGAATGCGATCCCCCTGCATGGTTTTGACGACGTTCGTCCTTCGTATCAGATGCTCAAAGCACTTGTTCGTGCCGTCCCCGATATTTCGATCGATAAGGATGACCTCATTTTCATCTCGCCCGACGAGGGTGCAATGGGGCGCAGCATGTACTACGCTTCGGTTCTCGGCCTTGAGGTCGGTATGTTCTATAAGCGCCGTAACTATTCCATCGTGGTCAACGGTAAGAATCCCATTGAGGCGCACGAGTACTTAGGAAAGGATCTTTCGGGCAAGGATGCGATCATCGTTGACGATATGATTGCTTCGGGTGAGTCGCTCATTGACGTTGCCTGCCAGCTCAAGGAGAAGGGCGTAAAGCGTATCTTCAACTTTGCCACCTTCGGTTTGTTTACCGAGGGCTTTGACAAGTTTGATAAGGCGTATGCGGATGGTCTTATTGACAAGATCTTTACCACCAACCTCATTTATCACCGTCCGGGTCTGATCGAAAAGCCCTGGTACTGTGAGGTAAACATGAGCAAATACGTGGCGTACATCATTGACACGCTCAATCACGATCATTCGATCAGCTCGCTTCTTAATCCTGTGCAGAGAATTCACAATCTTGTGGAAAAGCAAAAGGCGGGTCAGGGCGGCCAGATCAAAATTGAGTTTTAAAAAGCAACATATTATAAAGATGCCGAAGAAATTTCGGCATCTTTTTTTGGGGGAAATTTCTTTTCGTGAAAAGTGACAAATTTTAAGAAGAATTCAAGAATTCTCTTGACAAAGCATGGAAACTGTGATAGAATATCGATGTATTAGAGATGAAGGGATTTTATCCGAAAATCTCTAAAGATCCGATGCCCAAAAGGTATCAAAATTATTTACATAAGGAGAAAAGTTATGAAGAAGATTTTGAGTTGCGTTCTTGTTGTGCTTATGCTTGCTGCTCTCATGGCTGTTTCCGTTGGCGCACGCGTTGGCGAAGAGTACAAGAACTATGGCGAAGTTTATATCGATGACAATGCCGATATCAGACTTGATGCCGAGATGGAGGACGTGTATAAGAAGAGCACGGCTTGGGAAATCAAGTACGTTCACCTTGGCTACAAGAATGCAGGCACGGCTACCGAGACCCCCGAGGGTCCCGTTCCCGCAGATGCAGTTACTCCCACTTCTTGGTGGCGTTTTGCAGGCCTGAATCAGGGCGACGTTGTTCCGGAAGGCGTAGCCACCGGTACCGGTTACATGGTTTATGACGGCGAGTACCTTTGGGTTTTCGTTGACATCATTGATGATCACCTGGAAACCAAGGCTCCCGATGCGCTCAGCTCTTCCTTCCGTCAGGACTCTGTGGAGTTCCAGATGGACTGGACCAATGACGCTATTAACAACGGCGCACAGATCTACCAGGCTCGTATGACTCACGAGGGTTACATTTCCGGCCGTGAGGGTCAGAAGGGTGAGTCCCTGTTCGGTTCGATCGACGACGGCGGTGACTATCCCGTAACCTGGCTGAAGGGTGACGCTAAGCACACCGATGCCGGTTGGGCTTGCGAGTTCCGTATCAAGGTTCCGGAGACCTTTAACCAGGAGTACTTCTCCTTCGCACTTCTCATTAATGACTTTGACGAGACTGCAGACGGTACCAACGTTTCCTCTCGTGTCATGGTTTGTGCAGACGATGTAAACGGCTCTGCTCAGTGGTACGGCCACAAGTATGGTTACATCAAGTTCGATTACCTTGCTCATCAGCCTGAGACCGGTGACATGACCCTTGTTTACGTAGCAGTAGCAATGGTTCTGGCTCTTGGTCTTGCCGCAGGAACGGTTGTTTCTCTCAAGAAGAGAAGCGCAAAGTAAGCTTATATCTACTTCATTGTAATATTCATAGCAGGGACACTCTTTTTAGGGTGTCCTTGTTTTATTTATTGCATTTTTTAAATGAATGTGCTATAATAGGGATTAAGGATAAGGAAATACGGCAAAAAGGAGAATGGGTATGGAATTGGTATTGCTGACGGCACTGGGCGTGGGATTGGCCACGGTCTTTGGAGCCCTGATCGGTTTTTGCTTTAAAAACGTATCTCATAAATTCAACGATATCATCCTCAGCTTTGCGGCGGGCGTTATGCTTGCGGCGGCGGTGATGGGACTCATTTTCCCTGCGCTGGAATCGGGCGGCCGCTTTTCGGTGCCCGTTACAGTGCTTGGTGTTTTTGCCGGTGCGATCTTTCTGCAGCTGATCGACCGTTTTGTTCCGCATCTGCATCGCTTGGCGGGTGCGGACACTGAGTCGCACAGCAAAAAGCAGGAGCATATACACAAGATCATGCTTTTCGTGTTGGCGATTGCCATTCACAATTTTCCGGAGGGTATTGCCGCAGGTGTTGGCTTCGGAACCGGAAACACTGCCGAGGCACTTACCATTGCGGGAGGTATTGCGCTCCAGAATATTCCCGAGGGTATGGTCATCATCGGCCCGATGCTGGCCGGCGGTGTCAGCAAAAAGCGGACGCTTTTGATTGCCATTGCAACCGGACTTGTGGAAGTGATCGGAACGTTGATCGGCTTCTTTGCGGTCAGTCTTTCGGCATCGATTTTGCCTTTTGCATTGGCATTTGCCGGGGGAACGATGCTGTATATCATCAGCGACGAGATGATTCCCGAAACACACGCGCACGGGAATGAACGTGCTGCTACCTATGCCTTGCTTGTCGGCTTCTGTGTGATGATGCTTGTGGATTTTTATCTGGGATAAAAAAGATGGGACGTTTTAAGTCCCATCTTTTTCTTTAAATTTTGATTTGTGAAATATACAAGCGATTGGCGTGATTCTATTTGATTCGTAGGCGGCGGATTTCGTCGGCGTTTGGCGTAACGTAAGCCGTCCAGTTGGTATGGTAAATGACAAAGCCGGGACGGGCGGCAGGAGGCTTTTTGATATTTTTGGCAAGCGAATAGTCTACCGCAATGTTCTGTCCGCCGTAGGCTTTGGAATGATACGCGGCAATCTCGGCCGCCTGCGTGAAATCGCGGTCGGTCGGCTCCTTACCCTCGCAAACCAGGACTACGTGCGAGCCGGCGGTGTTTTTGGCGTGGAACCAGTAGTCAAGCTTTGCGGCAAGACGAAACGTGATATACTCGTTCTGAAGGTTGTTTTTTCCGCAAAGAACGGTAAGGCCGTCATCGGTCTTGAATTTTGCCACGGTCGGTGTGGCGGATCTTCGTCCGCCGCACTCCTGCTTCATACGCGAAGCATAGCCGCTTCGATGGAGCTCGTCGCGGATTTCATTTAGGTCGCTCGGCGATTCGGCACGCTCCAGTGAGTCTGCTACCGAATTCAGATATTCGATCTCAACCAGATCCAGCTCGATCTGTTTGGTGAGTTCGGTTCGGGCGTTTTTGGATTTGTTGTATTTTTTGTAAAGGCGCTGCGCATTGGCAGAAGGCGAGAGGCGCTCATCCAGCTCGATTTGCATCATCTTTGGATTGCCCTCGTCGTCGTAGTTCTCGTAATCGGGCAAAAGAGCCTCCTTCATGCCACGCTTCAAGAGATAAATGTTGGCGGTGATGACGTCGCCCATTTTTTTGAATTCCTCGCCCTTCACGCAATCGGCAAGCTCCGCACGTTGAAGCTCCAGCTTTTTGGTAACACGTGCAAGCGCGTTGGCAATCAGCTTTTGCACGTCCGAGGCACGCTGTCGCACACGCTGCTCGCGGTCACGGGTTTGGAAATACAGATCGAGAAGCTCGCCCGCACTGTCAAGATGCTTGTGTGTGAAATCGTCACCGTACTGCAAAAGATCGCAAAATGCGTATTCCACGGGGAGATCTCCCCGGCAGATCAACGTGGGTGAGAAGCGCCCGTTTTGAACGTTATCCATCGTTTCGGAGAACTCCTTATAGAGCGCGGAGGCGTTATAGCCGTCGCAGGGCGTGTCAGTCCTTCCGGTCGCCCGGTACGCGATCTCGCGCGCGATGGCGGCCGAGATGCCCGCAAAGGCCGAGAGAATAAACTTGTCGGCCGGCTTGCCATTTCCCTCGGTTTTGGCGATCTCCATAAAGGCCTCTCGTGTGATGCCAAGCGGTACATGCTTGTCCTGCTTGGGCGGAAGCTCATACCGCATTCCGGGCAGAACCTGCCTTAGACTGCTGGTGGTGAAATCCACGGTTTTGAGTGCGGACAGAATTTTTCCGTCGCCGTTTGTAAAGATCAGGTTGCTGTATTTTCCCATGATCTCGGCAACGAGAAACATCTGACACTCGTAGCCCATCTCGTCGCGTGTTTCAAAGCCGAGCGTTACCACACGCTCAAAGCCCTCCTGCACGACCGAAACCAGCTTTGCCCCCTGCAAATGCTTGCGAAGAAGCACGCAAAACATCGGGGGATTCTGCGGATTTTCCTTTTGCTCGGCGGAAAACCCAATACGGGGGTTGTTTGCGCCCGCATTGATCAGAAGGCGCTTGCCGCCGCTTTTGGAGCGGATCTGCAAAACGATCTCGTCACGCTCGGGTTGATATACCTTTTCCACGCGTGCGCCGAGCGACTCCTCACGAATTTCGTGAAGCGTGCACGCCAGCATACCTGCGTCAAATGCCATAATGAGTCTCCTTCAAAAGCGTGTCGACCTCAGCCAGGGAGGGGAACACGTAGTCGGGCTTATCGGCCGCGGCCGCTGCCTCCACGTCTGCCCGTGTGGTTTCGCCCGTCAGAACCAGCACCGAGCAAACGCCGTGCTTTTTTCCGAGTGCAATGTCAGTATAAAGTCGGTCGCCGAAGATACACATCTCGTCCTTACTTATGCCAACCGCCTCCTCAATCATCTCCACTGTTTCGCGGTAGGGCTTACCGAAATAGGTGGGGGTTTTCCCGGTCGATGCCGTGACAAAGGCGGCAATGGCGCCACTATCCGGGATAAATCCGTCCTCGGTGGGACAGTTGAAATCGGGGTGTGTGGAAAGATATTCCGCACCGCCTCGAACAAAGCGGCAGGCGGCGTTCAGCTTTTCGTAAGTCAGCGAGGTGTCAAAGCTGGTGACAACGATGTCACATTGCCCGGCGGACTCATCCACAAGCGGAATGCCCTTGCGGCGAAACTCCTCAACCAGCTCGTCCGTGCCGACAAGATACACGCTTTTTCCTGCACGGTGACGCCTTAAAAATTCGATCGTGACGTCGCCCGAGGTCATGATCTCGTCCTTTTGCGGCTCAAAGCCGAGGCGCGTGAGCTTATGGAGGTAAAAATCGTCCGTGTGCGAGGCGTTGTTGGTAAAAAACAAGACCCTTCGACCGCTTGCACGAAGATTTTTCAAAAAGCGAACGGCAAAATCAAACACGCGGTTTCCCAGATAAATGGTGCCGTCCATGTCGAAAATATAAAGCTTTTTTTCAAGAATGGGATGAATTTTTGTGGGATTCTTTTTCATAATTGACCTTTTTTTCGGATTTCCTTGATTTTTTGATGTTAAGATGTTATAATGATAAAAAATGTGTGCAAAGGAACGGATATGAAAACAGTAATCGGAATTGACGTCGGCGGAACCACCACCAAGATCGTGGGCTTTCGCGGCGAGGAGGGCCGGGAGCCATCGCTCATAGAGCCCCTTTTTGTAAGAGCTACCGACCCCGTGACATCGGCCTACGGTGCCTTTGGTAAATTCACGCTGGAGAACAAATTGGAACTGGATAGCATCGAGCGCGTGATGATGACGGGCGCAGGCTCTTCCTTTATTGACAAGCCCATTTACTCGGTGAAGTGCGAGCGTGTGACCGAGTTTTCCTGCATCGGACACGGCGGACTTTATCTCTCCGAGCTGGGCGAGGCTATGGTCGTCAGCATGGGAACGGGTACGGCAATGGTGTACGCCAAGCGCGAAAACGGAAGCGTCAAGACCCAGTACCTCGGCGGTACGGGAGTTGGCGGCGGTACCTTGGTCGGTCTTACACGCCAGATCCTCGGCGTGGACAACATCGATCACATCGAGGGACTTTGTGAGGGTGGAAATCTTGACAACATTGACCTTCGCATTAAGGACATTTCCAAGCAGCACCGCTACAGCGGCATGGATGAAAGCCTGACGGCGGCCAACTTCGGAAAGCTGAGTGACATCGCCAGCCAGAGCGACATTGCACTCGGTATTGCCAATATGGTGTCCGAGACCATCGGTATGATCGCCATTTTTGCCGCGCGGAACTACGCGCTTCGCGATATCGTGCTTACGGGTAACCTGACGGCGGTCAAGCCCATTCGTGAGCGTCTTCTCAGCATGAGCAAGAGCTTTGACGTCAACTTTATCATCCCCGAAAAGGCACAGTTTGCCACGGTGATCGGGGCGGCTTTGCAAAGCCTGTAAATAGAATCAAGCGTGATTCGCGGCGATAGCCTTTGTGATCTTGTCGGAAAGCGCGACAAAGGTTTCGGTGTCCAGCTTTTCGCCGCGAATATCTGCAGATAGGCCGCATTCCACGATAAGCGAGGTAAGCGTTTCCTTGGAAAGCTCGGAAAAGCCGGAAGCAAGAGCGTTGGGAAGCGTCTTGCGGCGTTGTTCAAACGCTGCTTTGACGGTGCGGAAAAAGATGTCTTCGTTTTTGGGCTTGTAAGGCTTATCCTTATAGAGCTTAATGCGGACCACCGAGGAATTGACCTTGGGGGGCGGCATAAAGTTGCCTGCGCTGACAGTAAACAGCTTTTCTGCCGTTCCGTAGTAGGACAGAACGGTGGTGATGGCACCGCAATCGCGGCTGCCGGCCTTGGCACAAAGACGGTCGGCCACCTCGGACTGGATCATAATGGTGATGTAGTCGAAGGGAAGTCCCGACTCCAGAAGCTTCATCAGAATCGGCGTGGTTATATAATAAGGAAGATTGGCGCACACCGAGATGCCGCCCTCAAAATAGGGGGAAAGGATCTCGCGAAGGTCCGCCTTCATAGCGTCCTCGTTGATGACGCGGACGTTTTTAAAGTCCTCCAGGGTATAGGCAAGAACGGGAATGAGGCTTTTGTCGATCTCAAGGGCAATGACGTTTTCGTAACGTGCCGCAAGCTCAGCCGTCAGCGTGCCGATGCCGGGGCCGATCTCGAGAACGGTTCCCGAGCGACCGTCGCAGCAGCTGTCGGCAATGTCCTCCACGACCATACGGTTGGTCAGAAAGTTCTGTCCGAACTCTTTGCGGAATTTAAGGCCGTAGACCGCCATGATCTGTTTTATGGTTTTGATATCACAAAGATTCATCGATATTTCTCCCAAAAGCGTGTACTTTTTCTTATTGTACCATAGCCGACTCAAAAAATCAATCCCGACGGGCGCGGAATTGAAAAAAATCTTGCATATTTTTGAAAATACTCTTGACAAACTGAGGAAAAAAAGGTATAATACTAAGGCATTGTTGCTGGTGTAGCACAGTCGGTAGTGCAGCTGATTCGTAATCAGCAGGTCGAAGGTTCGAGTCCTTTCACCAGCTCCAAACAAAATCCGCTTTCGTAAGAAAGCGGATTTTTTGTTTTAGTTCACCTTGTTGATGGGCGTTCCGTTTGCAAATGCCGCGAGATTTTTGGCCACGAGGTCAATCAGGCGCACACGCGTTTCGTACGCTGCCCAGGCGATGTGAGGTGTGATGATACAGTTCTTGGCGCCGAAGAGGGGACAGGTCTCCGACATCGGCTCCTCGGTCAGCACGTCGAGTGCCGCACCGGCGATCTTTTCGTTTTCAAGCGCTTCGGCAAGTGCCACCTCGTCCACAATGCCTCCGCGCGCGGTGTTAATGAGAAAAGCCGTCGGCTTCATCATAGCAAGCGTTTCGGCGTTTACCGCCAGAGCACTGTCCGCGTTCAGGGGACAATGGAAGGAAAGAAAATCGCTTTCCTTAAAGACAGTCTCCTTATCCACCTCCGCAATGCCGTCGATGTTTTTAGGGGTACGCGAGTAGGCAATCACCTTCATCCCGAAGGCAAGCGCAACCTTTGCCACAGCCTGACCGATCGTGCCCAGACCGTAGATGCCGAGCGTTTTGCCTTTGATCTCGGTGATGGGGGCAAAAAAGTAAGAGAATTGCTTGGAGCGCTTCCAGTCACCTGCCGCTACCGAGCGCGCATAGGCCGAGGCGTTGCCCGCCAGCTCCAGAAGCAGGGAAACGGTGAGTTGTGCAACAGAGTCGGTCGAATAGCCGGGCACGTTGCATACCGCAATGCCGTTTTCGGTTGCGGCCTCGATATCGATGTTGTTGTAGCCCGTGGCAAATACGCCGATGAATTTGAGCGTGGAGCTCTCGATGATCTCGCGGTCGATTTTGGCTTTGTTGCAGACCACCGCGTCGGCGCCGTTCAGCACCTTTTTGATTTCTTCCTTCGTAAGCAGGTCGTAATATTCCACCTCGCCAAACCGCTCAAGCGGCGAGAGATCGACGTCTCCCTTGGTGACGGTGCATTTGTCAAGAATGATAAGCTTCATACATACCCTTTTCGTTTTTTCTTTCATTTTATCATAACCCCCACCGTCTGTCAACCGCTTTGCCGACACTTTGCCTACGATTGCCTCGGAAGAGGCAAATTTTTGCGCCTCAACACTTCCAATAAATGCCAGAAAAGTAAAAGAAAGTAAAAATAATAAGTATATGGCGAAATTTCACCTGTCAGAAGAAAAAAATTGAAAAAAAAATAACTTTTTTTAAAAATCCTATTGCATTTTTTGTGACCTTCGTGTATAATAAATACACCGAAGTGGCTAAAAGTGGTGCAAAATGTTTCAAAGTGGTGTAAAAAACGGCCAGAAATCGGAAAAATCTACAGAAAGGAGCCGCTCAAGATGCTTTTCGGCGAGTTCAATCATTCCATTGACGCGAAAAACCGAATGTTTATCCCCGCAAAATACAGGGAAGAGCTTGGCGCGGCTTTTGTGATTTTCCGAAGCATTCGCGGAAACTACATCAAGGTGATGTCGATGAACGAATGGGAAAATTTTGTGGCACCCATTAAGGAGCTTCCGAGAAAGACCTCGGAGGAGACGCTCCGCTTTCTTAACCGTAACGCGGCGCAGGTTTCCCCCGATGCTCAGGGCAGAATTCTGATTCCCCAGGGCCTCATTGAGCACGCGCAGATCGTAAAGAACGCGGTGGTCGTCGGCTGTGGCGATTACGCGGAGATCTGGGCAGAGGAGCTTTACAGCACCTCGGTTGAGGCTGAGGATCAGGAGGCCATTCGCAACGCACTTGAGGAGTGCGGTCTGTAAGCCATGGCAGAGGGCATTTCGTTTTCGCATTATTCGGTGATGCTGAAGGAGTGCATCGAATCGCTTTGCATAAAGCCGGACGGTATCTATGTGGACGGAACGGCAGGCGGCGGCGGACATTCCTTTGAGATCGCAAAGCATCTCACCACGGGACGCCTTATCGCCATCGATCAGGATGCCGATGCGATTGCGGCGGCAGGCGAGCGGCTGAGCGTTTACGGCGACAGAGTTACGCTGGTAAGAGATAATTTTTCCAATCTTGCCAACGTTTGTAAGAATTTAGAAATTGAGAAAATTGACGGACTTCTTCTGGATCTCGGCGTATCCTCCTACCAACTGGATACGGCGGAGCGAGGATTTTCGTATATGGCGGATGCACCGCTGGACATGCGGATGGACAAGCGCAGTGAGCTTGACGCGTGGAAGGTGGTCAATACGTATTCCGAGGCGGAGTTAAAACGGATTCTTTACGAGTACGGTGAGGAGCGATTCAGTGGGCGCATTGCCCGCGTGATCGTCGAAACGCGTACAAAGCATTCCATAGATACGACGGGCGAACTTGTTCACGTTATCGTAAGTGCGATTCCCGCGGGCGCGCGAGAAGGTGGGTCGCATCCCGCGAAAAGAAGTTTTCAGGCGATTCGCATCGAGGTGAACAAGGAGCTGAGTGTTATAGCTCCCGCCATTGATTCTGCAGTAAAGCTGCTGAATCAGGGCGGGAGACTCGCCATCCTCACATTCCATTCGCTGGAGGATAGGCTGGTCAAGCAGACCTTTGCCGCGGCGGCAAAGGGGTGCACGTGTCCGCGGAATTTCCCAGTGTGCGTGTGCGGAAATAAGCCGAAGCTTAAGATCATAACCAATAAGCCGCTTCTTCCGAGCGAGGAGGAGCTGGCGCAGAATTCGAGATCGCACAGTGCCAAGCTGAGGGTCGCGGAGAAAGTATAAAACGTTAAAAGGAGGCACCGATATGTTAAAGGAAAATCGTCCGAATATTGTGGTTGATGACAACTATAGAATGTTCGTGAAAGCTATGCAGCGCAGATACGAAGAGCGCGGTGCCTTTGTGTATACCGATAACGAAGCCATTGAGCAGGAGCGCAAGGATGCCCGTGCAAGAGCGATGGCTCCGGATGCCTACCGCATCTCCTCGGTTGCCGGTGACGCCGTGCAGGAATATCGCAGCGGCGAGAAGTTTATGACGACCGATGATTATCTGCAGTATTTCAGCAAGTGTCACGACACCTTTGATGCCGTGAATTACTATACACTTCACAAAAAGCAGGAAAGCGATGGCGTGGAGGAGAAGATCCTTGTCAACCGCAAAATGGTTGAGAGAGTCCGTGCTCCGAAGCGCGCACCTGCGCGCCGACCCGAGGTAAGGAAGGAAAGCTTTACCGAGCGTCTTTCCGAGTTCCTTTCCGAGATGAGCGCGGCAAGAAGGCGCGCCATGACCGGTATGGTGGCGGCCGCTCTTTCTCTTGTGTTTGTGATCGGCGGTGTTTCGGCCTTCGGAAATCCCGAGCCCGAAGCAAAGTATGCATCCCGTGAGGCAGAGCCTTCGGTAATCGACGTGGTAGAAGCACAGGAAAACGAGAATTTGCTCAAGGGTTAATCATACAACCCGATGCCACTGAATACACTTAATTGACAGGAAAACAACTCATTTTCGAAGAACGGTGCAGTGCGAAGCCGTGGTTCTGCTGGAGCCTGCGGCAGCGGAAATTTCGGCGGCGGCCCATCTGCCGAAGCTTCCGTATTCGCGCACCGTTCATTTTTTTATCTGTCAAGAGGAGTGATTGGATGGCGAGGTATGCACACGGCGAATTTTTAAAGCGGGCAACGGTCCTTTTCGGATTTCTTTTGCTTGTATTTGCTTTGCTCTTGATTCGGATCGCCGTGATTCAGACGGTGGATTTTGAAAAATATGAACAAAAGGTCATCGAGCAGATGACCACCCGATCTCCCGCAAGCGCCAATCGCGGTGAGATCTACGATAGAAACGGTAAGGTTTTGGCAACAAACGTAACGACCTACCGTATTTTTATTTCTCCCTCCGCAATCTCCCGTGCCCAAAAAACGCTGGACGGACGAAGGAGCGATTCGATCTCCCGAGAGATCGCGAGTACCCTTTCGGAGCATCTCGGCATAGAATACGATAAGATCTATTCAAAAACGCAAAAGATCAGCCGTCTGGATGAAACGGTTTTGCGCGACGCCGATGAGCAAACAGCGGAGAAGCTGAGGACTTGGATCCTTGAGAAAAATATGGTGGGTCTGGTTTTTCTTGAGGCGACAAGCAAACGCTATTATCCCTACGGAAGCCTTGCCTCGCACGTGATCGGCTTTACGAGCACCGACGGCGTGGGGCTTTACGGATTGGAATACCAATACAACGATACCATCGACGGAACCGACGGCTATTACGTCACCGCACGTGACTCGCGCGGCAATGAAATGCCAAACGAATATCAAAGCTACGTGGCGGCGGAGGACGGACATCACATTACGACGACCCTTGACAGCTACGTGCAGGCGGCACTTGAGGAGCAGCTGGAAAATGCGGTGCTGGATTCGGGTGCGCTTAACCGCGCGTGCGGCATTGTTATGGACGTAAAGACGGGCGAGATTTTGGCACTGTCTGTTTATCCCGAATTTGATCTCAATAGCCCCTGGACGCTTGTGCCCTATTATCAGAGAAAGCTGGCGACAAGCGGACTGTCGGTGGGAAGCGAGGAGTACAGCGCTCTTGCGCGCAGTTATCTGCTGGAGTCCTGGTCCAATAAGGCGCTCACGGAGACCTACATTCCCGGCTCGACCTTCAAGATCCTCACCTCGTCTATGGCGCTTGAGGAAAATTTGCCGATTCTAAATGGCTCGGTCTTTTGCGGCGGCGCAAAAACCGTACTGGGCAGAAGCATCCATTGCCACAAGCGTAAGGGACACGGAAGTCTTACCTTTGCCGAGGGGATCCAGCACTCCTGCAACGTTTGGTTTATGAGCATCGGACAGTCGCTTGGCATCGAGCGTTTTACCAAATATTTTAAGCAATTCGGCTATCGCGAAAAGACCGGTATTGATCTGCCGGGCGAGGGCATGGGGGTGATCAGCTCACGTATGAGTGAGCTTGACCTTGCCATTTACGCCTTCGGGCAGAATTTTACGGTGACGGCGATGCAGCACATCGCGGCCATTTCCGCCGTAGCAAACGGCGGAACGCTTCTTAAGCCATATGTGGTAAAGAACACGCTGGACAGCGAGGGGAGCGTGGTGTTTGAGCAAGAGCCGACGGAAAAGCGCGCGATCGTAGCGTCCTCCACCTCCAAAACGCTCAGTGAGATCCTGGCGGCGGGTGTTGCCGGTGAGGGCGGTGCGAAAAACGCATACGTGCCCGGCTATCGTATTGCGGCTAAGACAGGAACCTCGGAGAAAAAGGGCGCGACCCGTACAGAGATGGAGATGTATATTTGCTCGTGTGTCGGCTATGCACCGGCGGACGATCCGAGGTATGCGATGATATTGATGGTGGATGAGCCGACCAAGGGCATTCTGTACGGAAGCACAGTTGCCGCTCCCTACATCGCCAAAGCCTTTGAGACCATTTTACCGTATCTCGGTGTGGCACCGATCTATACCGAGGAGGAGGAAAAATTGCTGGCCTCGGAGATCCCGAACTACACGGGGCTTGAGATGGGGGCAGCGGTGAGCTTTGCCGAGAGCCGCGGCTTTGCGGTCACGGTCGTGGGGGAAGGAAAATACGTCACCTCACAGTCGCCAAAGGCGCAGAGTCTGTATAGCGGCGAGACGGGGAAGATGGTTTTTTATACCGACGATACCGAGCCCGAGGAAAAAAGCGTCCCCGATGTGGTCGGAAAAACGCTTGTCGAGGCGAACCGTGCCATTACCGATGCCGGCTTCAATCTGCGCATAAGCGGTGCGTACGATGCGGACGGTAAGGGTGGTGCCGTTGTGGTCAGCCAATCGCCGGCAGCAGGAGAAAAAGTGCAAAACGGAAGCGTGATCTCAATCGAATTGCGCTATATGATAAAGGACGATTAAAAAAGCGGACGCAAAAGCAATATTTTTGCGGAGGCGTTTATGAAGCTATCGGAGCTTTGTGTGGGAATTGACATTCCCGTGGGAGTTGAAAACACCGAGATCGGCGGCATCAAGACCGATTCGCGGCGAGTAGAGGCCGGCGATCTCTTTATTTGCTTTCGCGGTCTTAAGACCGACGGACATTTGTATATAGCCGACGCGGTGAAAAACGGTGCGGCGGCGGTCCTTGTCTGCGAGGACTATGAGGGAGACATCCCCAATGTGATTTTTTTGAAAACCAAGGATACACGGCACGCCGCGGCGCTTTTGTATAATGCCTGGTACGGCGACCCTGCAAGTAAGCTTCATATAATTGGAGTGACAGGGACCAACGGCAAAACGTCAGTCACCTTTATGCTTCGCGCGATCTTTGAAACGGCGCTTATCCGTTGTGGCATCATCGGAACGGTCAACTGTTATTCGGCAGGACGGCGGCTTGAGATTCGCTCCGATAATCCGCTCTCCAATATGACCACACCCGACCCCGAGGAGCTTTACCATATCCTTGCCGAAATGGTGAAGGACGGGGTGGAATACGTCTTTATGGAGGTCACCTCGCATGCGCTGGCGCTGGGAAAGCCCGATGCCATTCATTTCGAGGCGGCGGTCTTTACCAATCTGACCGAGGAGCACCTGGATTTTCACGGCGACATGGAGCGGTATTTTGAGGCCAAAAAACGCTTGTTCTCGATGTGCGATCGGGCGCTTATCAACGTGGACGATCCGTATGGCGCACGCCTGTGTGAAACGCTGGATCGACCCTTTCGCACCTGCTCTGCAAGGGGCGCGGCGGCTGACTATGTGGCCACGCAAATTTGCGATCACGGCGTGGACGGCAACGGGTACCGCTTGGTTTCGGCAGACAAACGCTTCACCGTGCGCACCCCCATTCCCGGTGCCTTTAGTGTGATCAACACCCTCGAGGCGGCGGCACTCGCTTGTATGTTCGGAATTTCACCTTCTGTGATCATGACGGCGCTTGGCGCACTTTCGGGAGTTGACGGACGAATGGAGCGCGTACGGCTTGGCGTTTTGGCGGATTATTCGGTGTTTATCGATTACGCACACACACCCGACGCCTTGGAAAACTTGCTACACACGGCACGCGGGATTCGCAAGAGCGGCGAGCGTGTGGTGCTGTTATTTGGTTGCGGCGGTGACAGGGACAAAACCAAGCGTAAAAAAATGGGAGAGCTTGCGGCATCGCTTGCCGATTTTACGGTTTTGACGTCGGACAACAGCCGCACCGA
>CAJGDZ010000002.1 GCA_904502055.1 uncultured Clostridia bacterium
GCCGCCGCGGCGGCTTCCCGTCTAAAATGACGTGAAGTTTAAGCGAACCCGTGCAGTGAGAGTTTAGGTCAAGCCTTTTTAAAGGCTTGCGCGGTCGAGGCGCGAAGCCTCGTCGCCCGTCGCAACGGGCGAAACTCCCCGACAAACTTCAATTTATTATCGTCGATTTTCTGTGAAAATACGAGATTTTCAATATTTTTTGTTTTGCAGGGCGAATTCGGTGTTGGCGATGGCTTGCTTGGCGGTTTTGTCCGAGTTAAGGACGATGTAGGTATAGATGCTGTCAAAGATGGCGAGCTGAGCGATGCGCGAGCTCATAGCGAGGATGGAGTGCTCGGTCTCGTCGGATTTGGTGAAGAGGGAAATGTCCGAGGCCTCCACGATGGGAGCCTCTCCGTAGTTGGTGATGGCGACGGTGGTCGCACCGCAGATCTTACAAAGGCGCAGCGCCTCCACGATGTCTCTCGACGCGCCTGAATGTGAGATGCCTACGGCAACGCTTCCGCGCCTCAGGTGCGAGGCGACGATAGCCTGCATATGGTTGTCGCACACGCTTTGCGCGCAAAGCCCAAGGCGCAGAAATTTGTGGGCGGCGTCCTGCGCAATGGCGGCGGAATTGCCAAGGCCAAAAATGACGATGCGCTCCGAGCGCATAATGGCTTTGGCCGCCTTGTCCAGCGCCTCGGGATCAAGCACCGATTCGGTGGCGGTCAGCGAGCTTTGGATCTCGCGCATGCGCTTGCGGAAGATCTCAAGACAACTGTCCTCTCTTTGGATCTCGGCGCTGAGCGTGGAGGTGGCGCTGAGCTCGGCCGCCAGGCGCAGCTTCATTTCCTGATAGCCCTCAAGCCCCAGACGGCGTGCAAAGCGCACAACCGTGGCGTCTCCGCAGCCGCAGGCGCTTGCCAGCGTGGAGATGGAAAGCGGCAGGATCTCGCCTGTGTGCGAAAGAATGTAATCGGCTATTTTTTTCTCGGCAGGACCCATTGAATCCTGTAAAAAACGGATTTTGTGAACGATGGATTCCATTTTGACGCTCCAAATGAAAATTATTTTCATTTATTGTACTCTTTTTTTGGAATTTTGTCAAGATTTCAAAAAAAAATTTCAACATTGCTTGAAATGTGCAGAGAGGTATGCTAAAATAAATTTGAATTATTATAAAATCTTAGGAGGATTTTTTCATGCAGGTCAAAATGAACGATTTTTTGTTTTCGATGATCCTGACCGAGCTTGAGGACGCCGTGGGCGTTGAGAATTGCTCGGTTCGCTCCATCGACAAGGTAACGCATAGCGTAGACTATTACTGGCTGTCCCGTATGTGGGCGGACAGAGGCTGCCGTATGCCCGAGGCGGACTTTATCGTTTGCCCCAAGGATGCAAGCGAGGTGTCCAAGGTGGTCAAGATCGCCAACTACTATAAGCTTCCCGTTACCACCTGGGGTGCCGGCGGCGGCACGCAGGGCGGTGCCATTCCCGTTTGCGGCGGTATTTTGCTTGACACCAAGCGTATGAATCAGATCTATGAGGTCAACACCAAGGGTATGTATATCGAGTGCGGTACGGGCGCCATCTACAAGCACGTGGAGTGGGCGGCCAACGAGGTAGGCAAGGCCACCATGCACTATCCCTCGTCGCTGACCTGCTCGACGGTGGGCGGCTTCCTTGCGCACAGAGGCATCGGTGTTTGCTCGACCAAGTACGGCAAGATCGATGATATGGTGCTTCAGATGGAGGTCGTGCTTCCGAACGGTGACATCATCACCACCTCGCCCGCGCCCAAGCACGCGGCAGGACCCGATCTCAACCAGATCTTCATTGGCTCGGAGGGCACGCTGGGTATCATCACCAAGGCTCAGATGCGTATTTATGATATGCCCGAGGAGAGACGCTTCCGCGGCTTCCTTTTCCAGGATATGCACGGCGCGTTTGAGGCCAGCCGTGAGCTTCTGCAGAAGTTCAAGCCCTCGGTCATGCGTCTGTATGACGAGGCCGAGACCGCTTCGCTGATCAAGAAGATCGTCGGCGTGGAGCGCAAGGGCGCGTTTATGAACGTGGCGTTTGAGGGTTGCAAGGAAATGGTCGAGGTTGAGGAAAAGATCCTGCTTTCCACCTTTGCCAAGTATGGAGCAGAGGACCTTGGCTCGGAGTACGGTGAGAAGTGGTGGAAGGAAAAGATCACCTTCTTCTATCCCGGTCATATGATGGACATTCCGCAGATGTTCGGTACGATGGACACCATCGCGCCTTACGATAAGATCGAGGAGATCTACTGGGCAATGAAGAACGCCATCGAGACCAACTTCCCGCAGGCTAAGTTTATCGCGCATTTCTCGCACTGGTACGAGTGGGGGGCTATGCTTTACGACCGCTTCATTATTGAGGGCAAGGACGTGCCCGAAGACCCGGTGGAGGCCATGCGGCTTCACCAGGCCGTTTGGAGCTGCGGCGTCCGTGCGGCGCTGGCACACGGCGGCGTGGTCAACGATCACCACGGCGTCGGCATCAAGCTCGGCCGTCTTATGAAGGAGCAGTACGGTCCCGCGATGCAGGTGTTCGAGGGTCTCAAGAAGCAGCTTGACCCCAACGGCATTATGAATCCCTTTAAGCTGGGACTTTAATCTTGGGAGGTAGAGAATGATGAATATGTCTGAAAAATCCAAGGCACACGTTGACGCTTGCCGTTTTTGTTGGATGTGCCACCATATTTGCCCTATCGGCAACGCAACGGGTCACGAGAGAAGCACGCCCCGCGCCAGAGCACTTGGCATTTCGATGGTCAACCGCGGCGCGATCGAGCTTGAGGAAATTATGGATAACATTTACGAGTGCGGCGGCTGCGGCGGCTGTGTTCGCGAGTGTGTGACGGGCTGGGATCCCGTGATGTTCACCAAGGAGACGCGCCTTGAGGCGGCTCTTGAGGATAAGCTTCCTTCCTACATAAATACAATGGTCGACAACTGCCTTGAGAGCGGCAACGCCTACGGCAAGACCGCGCTTTGCGCAAGGCTCGGCGAGGCCATCGAAAAGCACGCGGCTAAGACCGACACGCTTCTGTACCTCGGTGTGGATGCCAGATATATGGCGTGCGAGCAGGCGGTAAAGGCCATTGCGGTGCTGGAAAAGGCGGGCGTGGCGTTCACGGTGCTTGCGGATGAGCTGCCCACGGGCGCGCAGATTGACTTCCTCATCGGCGCGGCCGAGGAAACGAAGGAGCAGATGAGTGCGGCTGCTAAGGTGATGGATGGCTACAAGACGGTGATCTTTTACGATCCTGCCGATGCCAAGACCGTCAAGCAGACCTATGGCGCTTACGGTGTGGAGACCGCGGCCAAGACCGTGACCTACACCTCGGTGCTTGCAGACCTTGTAAAGGCCGACAAACTTTCGGGCAAGGCGGCAAAGACGGTGGTATATCAGGATCCCTTCCAGCTCTCGCGCGACCTTGAGGAGACCGAGGAGGCAAGAGAGGTTATCAAGGCGTTTGCGACGCTTCACGAGCTGCACCTCAATCGCGCCGAGACCGTTTGGGCAGGCAACATTCTGATGGCGCAATATATCCCCGACGTTATGAAAAAGGTGGCACAGCGCCGTCTCTTTAACGTAAAGTCGATCGGTGAGAAGGCCATTGTGACCGCGTCGGTTTCGGAGTACGTATCGCTGAAGAGCGTGGAGCAGAACGAGATTGAGGTTCTGTCTCTGGAAGACCTTATTTTGGGAGAATAAATATGCTGGTAACGTTACAGGAAATTTTGGATCTGGCGGAGAAGGGCGGCTTTTGCATTCCCGCGTTTAACGTTTACAATATGGAATCGGTGATCGGCGTGCTTCACGCCGCCGAGGAGGAGCGCGCCCCCATCATTATGCAGGTGTATCCGAGACTGATGAAGGAGGAGACGGGATACTTCCTCTCGCCCACCATTCTGGCGGCGGCGCACAGGGCCACCGTTCCCGTTTGCTTCCATCTGGATCACGGTCCATCGGAGCTGGAGACCACACGCTCCCTGCGCTACGGGGCCACGGGCATTATGCTGGACGGCTCGACGCTCCCCTTTGAGGAAAACATTGCCTTGACAAGAAGAGTGGTGGAGACCTGCGCCCATCTGAACGTTCAGGTGGAGGGCGAGCTGGGTCACGTCGGCACCACAAAGGACGAAGAGACCGACGAGTTTACAACGCCCGAGGACGCGAGGGTGTTTGTTGAAAAAACGGGTGTGGCTTGTCTTGCTGTGGCGGTCGGCACGGCACACGGAAGATATAAAAAGCCGCCCAAGCTGGACATTGAGAGGATCAAGGCCATCCGCGCCGCCACAAACGGCATAGCTCTTGTGCTTCACGGTGGCTCGGGTGTACCCGACGAGGAGATCCGAAAGGCGGTGGCCGCAGGCATTCGCAAGATGAATTTTGCGACCGACGTTTGCTATACCTTCTTAGATACCTGTCTTGCGGAGCTTCAGAAGCCCGACCGTGCCATTGCCATTGATACGTTTATGAAAAAGCCGATCGAGGCCGTAGCGGAATTCTGCAAGACGAGAATTCGCCTTGTGGGTGCCGACGGAAGGGTGTAATATGAGTAAGATCGTTGGAATCGGTGCCTGTGTGTTTGACACACTCTACACCATGCCCACCTATCCGATCGAGGACACCAAGATGCGCGCGCTTTCCAGCAAGAATGCGGGCGGCGGACCCGTGGCCACGGGTCTTGTGGCCGCAAGCAAGCTGGGGGCATCGGCATCGTATATCGGCGTGCTTTCGGACGATAGCGGCGGAAAGTATCTCAAGGCTGATTTTGAAAAATACGGCGTGGACACCTCGCTTGTCTGTGTGGAATCGGGCTACCGTTCGTTTGCCTCGGTGCTTTGGCTTTGTGCCGACACGGCAACGCGTACCTGCGTGTTCGACAAGGGCAATCTTCCGGCGCTCGTGCTGAACGCCGAGCAAAGATCCGCCGTTCGTGAGGCCGACATTCTGATGGTGGACGGCAACGAAATGGAGGCGGCGCTGGAGGCGGCGCGTATCGCGCGCGCGAGCGGCACCAAGGTGCTTTACGATTGCGGCGGACTTTACGCGGACGTGGAAAAGCTTCTGGCACTTACCGACATTATGATCCCCTCGGAGGAGTTTGCGCTGGCGCACACGGGTTGTTCCGATGCCGAGAGTGCCGCAAGGGCACTTTATGCACGCTATTCTCCCGACTTTGTGGTGATCACGCAGGGAAAGCGGGGCGGAATTTTGTTTGACGGCAAAGGTGTGACCGCGTATCCTATTTTTCCCGCTAACGTGGTAGACTCCAACGGCTCGGGCGACGTGTTCCACGGTGCGTTTGCCGCAGGCTTGGTGCGCGGTTTTGATCCGTCCAAATGCTGCCATTTTGCCAGTGCGGTATCGGCACTTAAATGTATGGGCGTGGGCGCGCGTGAGAGCGTGCCGAGCTTTGATACGGCCGTGAGATTTATGAAGGAGAACGGATATGAGCTATAACTATAAAAAATCCTATAAGAGCGCAAAGGGCTATACGCCGCTTTGCAAGATCGGCGAGTGCTCCTTGAAGAAGCTGGAGTTCGGTATCATCGAGCTGGACGGCGGCGAGAGCCTGGACTTCTACACCGCCGATAAGGAAACGGCTTTTATTATGTTGAAGGGACATTGCAACGTCCTTGTGAACGGGGAAAAGTGGGAGAACGTCGGCAACCGCCAGAGCGTGTTTGAAAATCGAAGAGCCGAGAGCTTCTATATGCCCATCGAGCAAAACCTGACCGTTGAGGCCATCGACGCCATCAAGATCGCGGTCTGCGCAACGCCGATCACCGAAAAGACAGAGCCGCAGCTGCTCAGAGCCGACCGCGTGCCCCTCAAAATGCTGGGCAGAGTGCCTTTCCAGAGAGAGACCAGCTTTCTCATTGACGGCACCACCAACGCCAAGGTGCTCACCATCGGTGAGGGCTACTGCACCGAGGGTAACTGGGCAGGCTTCCCGCCGCACAAGCACGACGAGGACAATATGCCCACCGAGTGCATCGCGGAGGAGATATACTATTTCCTCTTTGACCCCGAGCAGGGCTTTGGCGTGCAGTGTATGTATACCGAGGACGGCTCGCTTGACGAGGCGTATCGCGTCAAGAGCGACGACCTTGTGGAGTTCCCCTACGGCTATCACACTACGGTTTCCACGCCCGGCTACCAGAGCTATTTTCTGTGGTTGATGGCCGGTGACTATCAGGGCTTTAATCGCAAGAACGATCCCGATCACGATTGGGTGAAATAAGCGGGAATTTGATTTTTTGGATCAAGGAGAGAGTATGAAATATTTACTCGGTATTGATTTCGGAGGCGGTTCCACCAAGGCTACCTTGCTGAGTACACAGGGGCAGATCGTCTCCGAACATACGGTGGAGTACCCCACCTACCATCCCGAAAACGGCGCGTGCGAGCAGTCGCCCGGCGACTGGCTGGCGGCGCTTTGTCAAAACGTTTCCGCTCTGCTTGCAAGGAGCGGCGCTTTGGCGTCGGACATTCTCGGCGTGGCGATCGACTCGGCCACGCACACCTTCCTTGTGTGTGATGAAAATTTCAGGCCGCTTCGCAATGCCATCCATTGGACGGACAGCCGAAGCGTGAAGGAGTCCGCGTTTCTCAGGGAGCAGCACGGCGAGGAGATCTTTGAAAAGACCTTCCACAAGCCCGACACCATCTGGACGCTTCCGCAGCTTTTGTGGCTGAAGCGGAGCGAGTCGGACGTGTTTGATCGGGTGCGCTACATCTTCTTTGAGAAGGACTACATCCGTTATTTTCTGACGGGGGTGTACTGTACCGACTATATTGAGGCAGAGGGAAGTATGCTTTTCGACTGCCGCGAGATGAAGTGGGACGAGTCGCTCTGCGCGCTGGCTTCGATTCGCGTGGATATGCTTCCGCCGCTCAGAAAGCCGACCGACGTTATCGGCGCGGTGACAAGGGAGGCGGCCGAGAAGACCGGCCTTGCGGAGGGCACACCCGTCATTTGCGGCACGACCGACACCGCCATGGAGGTGTTTGCCTCGGGCGCGGTGGAGAAGGGTGACATTACCGTCAAGCTGGCGACGGCGGGGCGCATCTGCATCATTTCGGACAGGGCCTATCCCGACCGTCACATCATCAACTATTCGCATATCGTGGACGGCCTTTGGTATCCGGGCACGGCAACCAAGGCGGCGGCCTCCTCGTACCGCTACTATCGCGATACCTTCGGCGGTGACTACCGCACGCTGGACGAGGAAGCGGCGGCGGTTTCCGTCGGCGCGGGGGGACTTATTTTCCATCCGTATATCAACGGTGAGCTGACGCCGTACGCCGATCCCGCACTTTGCGGAAGCTTTACCGGTGTGCGCGCCACGCATACGCGCGGACACTTTACGCGCGCGGTGCTGGAGGGCGTTTCGCTGTCTCTTTTGGATTGCAAGACGTATTTTGACGGCTTAGGTGTTTCGCACAAGCCCGTCGCCACGCTGATCGGCGGCGGTGCCAAGGGTGAGCTTTGGCGGCAGATCACGGCGGACGTGCTGGGTATGACGCTTCGCGTGATGGAAAACTCCGATTCCTCGCTGGGCTCGGCGATGCTGGCAGGTGTGGCACTCGGCGTTTTTGAGAACCCGAAGCAGGCGGTGGCGCTTTGCACACGCGAGAAGAGCGTGACAAAGCCCAATCCCGAGAACACCAAAGCGTATCGCGAGATTTTTGAAAAGTACAAAAAGATCAAGGAGTGTCTCACTCCGATCTATCACACAGAAGTATGAAGATCGTTGTGTGTATAAGACAGGGGCTTGACGGCGAGCTGGGGCCATTTGACGCATCGGCATACGAGGCGGCGCTCTCGGTGGAAAACGCCGAGGTCACGCTTTTGACCATGGCTTCCGCGGCCTCTCTGGATTTTCTGAGAGGGCTTACGCGCCTTGGTGCCGGGCGCGCCATTCTGTTGTCGGACAAGGCGTTTGCGGGGGCGGACACGCTGGCAACGGCGTATGCGCTTAGCCGTGCAATTCGGCGGCTTTCGCCCGATTATGTGTTTTGCGGCAGACAGACGCTCATTGGCGACACCGCGCAAACGCCGCCTATGCTGGCAGAAATGCTGGGCTTTGATTTTATCACCGAGGCGATGACCGTTCGCAGTACCCTCGGGGAGGGGCTGGTCTGTACGTCGCGCCGCGGCGAGAGATGTGCGGCACCGGGAACGCTGATCGCGCTTGAGCGGAGCTACACGCTTCGTCTTCCGCGCCTTCGCTCCAAGACCGCAGAGCCCGAGATTTGGAGCGCGGCAGACGTGACGGCCGATCCGCAAAAATGCGGGCTTGTCGGCTCACCGACGCGCGTTCTGGCCAGCTTTGAAAACCAATCGGGCAAGCGCAAATGTACCTTTGTGCGCCGCGAGGAGCTGGCGGACGTGATATCCCGTGCGCTGACGGCACAGCGGCAAAAGGCCGCGCCGACCGACGAGATGTCACGGGAAAGGCTGGGAAAGGTTCTCTCGGTCGGAGAAGCACCGCGCGGCTTTGCCGAGGCGGTGAGTGACAACGTCATAGAGGTCGCACCCACCGATGCCGATACGCTTGCCGGGTGCATTCTTGCACAGGATTCCGACGCGGTGATATGGGGGAGCGATGCGCGTTCCAAAGAGCTGGCGGCACGCGTGGCCGCGCGGCTTTCGCTTGGGCTTTGTGCCGACTGTACCCACCTTGCGGTGGAGGAGGGAGCGCTTGCGATGTACCGCCCTGCGCTGTCGGGAAGCGTGATTGCCAAGATCAAGAGCCTGACACGGCCGTCCATGGCAACCGTTCGCACCGAAAAGGGCGACGTGGGGGACGTGATCGTGGCGGCCGGCTTTGGTGTGAGGGAGCAGCTGGATCGTGTGAAGGAATTTGCCGACTCGCTCGGCGCCACGCTTTGCGCCTCGCGCAAGCTTGTGGACGGCGGCTTTGCCCCATACGAGCGGCAGGTGGGACTTACCGGCAGCCGTGTGGCACCGCCGGTCTACGTGGCCGTCGGCATTTCGGGCGCAGTTCATCACATTGTGGGAATGGAGCGCTCGGGCGTGGTCATTGCCATCAATCCCGACAAAAACGCGCCCATTTTTGAATATGCAGATTACGGTATCGTGGATACCTTTTGAAAAGGAGAAAAGCTATGCTGAATTATGAGGTTAAAATCGGACTTGTGGCTATGCGCCGCAATGCCACAGACCGCCCGCGCGGCACGTTTCTTACCTGGTACTCCGCCGAGCAGAGAGGAGAGCGCTTCGTTAAGTACATCGAGGAGAATTTTGCCACCGACAAGGTCAGCTTTGTGGACAACAAGGGCATTGGCATTCGCGACCTTGTGTTTGACGACAAGAGCGCGGCCGAGGTCATCGAGCGCTTCAAGACCGAGAAGGTCGATGCGGTGATGATCATCAACTGCAACTTCGGCAACGAGGAGGCGGCGGCAGACATTGCCAAGGCACTCGGAAAGCCCGTGCTTCTGTGGGCACCGCTTGACGATGAGTATTACGTGGACGGTATGCGCCCGACCGACTCGCAGTGCGGTCTGTTCGGCGTTTCCCGTCAGTTCCAGAGATATCACATCCCGTTCTCGCATCTGCCTTGCTGCCGCGTGGAGTCGGATGAGTTCCGTGAGGGCTTTGAGCGCTTTGTGAGGGTGGCCTGTATGGTCAAGAATTTCACGGGACTCCGCATCGGTCAGATCGGCTCGCGTCCTACGCCCTTTTTCTCGGTCATCTGGAACGAGGGAGATCTGATGGAGCAGTTCGGCATTCGCATCGTCGCGCTCAACTTCGCGATGGTTGAGCAGAGAATGAAGGCCGCGCCCGAGCTGTATGCCGACGAGATCGCCGAGTACGAGAAGTACTTTACCTATAATTATAAATCGGACGAGCTGACGCCCAAGTATATAAGGCCGATGGCCACGCTGGCGGCGGTGTATAAGCATCTGTTTGATGAATTTGATCTGGATGTGATCTCCGCCGAGTGCTGGACGGCAACGCCTCTTATGTTTGACGGCCTTGCGCCCTGTGCGGTCTACGGACTTCTCAATGATCTTGGGTATATGGTCTCCTGCGAGAGCGATATGCACTGCGCGATGACCATGGCGCTTCTGAAGTGTGCTACCTTAGGCGAGGGCAAGCCGCTCTTTGGCGAGTTTACTGTCCGTCATCCCGAAAACAAGAACGCCGAGCTTCTTTGGCATTGCGGTCCGTTCCCGCTTTCTGAAAAAGCACCCGACAGCACGGCGCGTCTGGTCAACCAGCGTGAGTGGTTCCGTGCCAAGGATGGGGAGTACACGGTGGCGCGTATCGACCGCGAGACGGGCGGACGCTACGTCATTCTTCCGCTGACCTGCAAGACAACGGAAGGACCGCAGACCCACGGCACGTATATCTGGGGTGAGTTTGAGGATCTTCAGGCGGTTGAGGACAAGCTGATCGACGGCCCGTACATTCACCATTTCGTCGAAATGGCGGGAGATTACACCGGGGAGCTCCGGGAGTTCTGCAAGTATTTCCCCAATTTGCACGTAGACATGGTCTAAATAAGAATGACAGGCGGTGGTTTTGGGCAAATTATTGACAAAAGCCACCGCTTGTGGTACAATGGAGCCGTTATTTTTGGTATTTGGGGATATAGAAATGAATTTGTTTGCACCGATCTTAAATCAAATGATCTTCCTGTTTGCCTTTATCGTGATCGGCTTTGTCCTGGCGCGCGGAAATTTTGTTCCCGAAAATTCTGCGGCAGTGCTTTCCAAGTTGGAGAGCTTTGTGTTTGTGCCGGCGCTGGTGATGGGCACCTTCATCAAAAACTGCAACGTGGACGTGCTGGATACCATGTGGAAGATCCTTGTATTGGGAGGCGGCAGCGTGCTGGTTTGCATCCTGCTTGCCATTCCGCTCTCAAAGCTTTGCTTTAAGGAAGCCTATCTTCGCAAAATGGCGACCTACGGCCTTGCCTTTTCCAACTTTGGTTTTATGGGAAACGCCATCGTGCTCGGCGTGTTCGGCGAGGCGATGTTCTTTGAGTACACCGTGTTCACGCTGCCTTTCTGGGCGGCGATCTACGCCTGGGGCGCGCCCGTGCTTCTCATTGCCGGGGCCTCGGGTGACGAGAGAAAAATTCCGCTTGGCGAGAGGCTGAAGTCCTTTATAAATCCCATGCTGATCGGTATGGTGATCGGACTTGTGATCGGCCTTTCGGGGCTGAAGCTTCCGGGAGCGGTCATCTCGGTGATCGACGTGGCAGGTGACTGTATGTCGCCTGTGGCCATGCTTCTGACGGGTATGACCATCGGACGCCTGGACGTTTTGGCACTGTTGCGAAAGGGAAGACTGTACCTGACAACGGCGGTAAAGCTTTTGATCTATCCGTTGGTCTTTTTCGGTATCTTCTTGCTTTTGCCCAAAAATTCCTTCTTTACCGACACCTTTTTCAAGTGCGCTATGTGTGTGGCGTCGATGCCCATGGGTCTTAACACCATCGTCATTCCGGCGGCGTACGGTAAGGATACCACCGATGCGGCGGGTCTGGCGCTGGTTTCGCACGTGCTGTCCATTCTCACCATTCCACTGGCCTTTATGCTGCTTCAGAAATTTATCCTATAAAGCGAAAAGAGCTGAGTCGTTGACTCAGCTCTTTTTGACACCACCGGTAAAGCCGTGGTAATCCTTTAAGAAGAATTGCGCGTTTTTGTGCATAGAGAGCGCAAGCGCATCCCCCTTGAAGGCAAGCGTTATTGTTAGATTTCCCACGGAATTGTCGATGATGTTGCATCGGATCGCGAATGTTGTATCTTCTACCCATGCACCGCTGTTAACGGTGCGGAATTCCCGTCCCGACGGTTCTCCGAGAACATCGCCATAAAAGTGGGTTTCGGGAAAGGTGGAGAGAAGGTTTTTGCCGATGCCGAACCGGATTTTCTTCTCGCCTCGCGCGTTTTGATAGGTGAATGTTCCTTCGTCCCCGGCAAGGGAAAGCGAGAGCTCGTCAATCCCCATCGCATTGTTCTCCATGCGGTAGATCACGCCGCTGATTCTCTCAGCAAGAGGAGAGGCGGACTTACCCACAACGCTGGGAAGCGTAAGATTTTGACAGCGGGCGAGCAGATTTGGATAGATATTCGGGTCGCTGTCCGTTTCGGTATCGAGTTTTTCGATGATCTCCGTCCAAAGCCTATGAAAGATCAGCGCTTTGCTGTCGCTTCGCCCTTGTGTGTCGGCGGTGCAGACAAATACAAGATTCTTGTCGGGAAGACAGACTGAGATTTGACCGCCGGCTCCCAACATACAGAACGCATTGTCACGAAGAATCCAAAATTGATAACCGTAGCCGCATCGCCAAGGCTCATTTGCCCCTTCGGGGTTGTTGTTGACCTGCTTGGCGGTGGCTTCCCTCAGGTATTTCTCGGAAATCAGCCGTTTTCCGTTCCATACGCCGCCATTCAGTAAAAACTGGGAGAATTTGGCGAAGTCACGCGTGCTCAGAAGAAGGGCGGAGCCTGCCCACGCTTCGCGGTCGGGACCGAGAAGACAACGGGATTCTTTGGAAACTTCAAGCTCGCAGAGGATCTCCTCGCGCAGAAATTCGTAGAAATATTTTCCCGTGATTCGCCGAACGATCGCACCAAGAACATAGGTGCCACAGCTGTCATAGTTGAAGATCGTACCTGCGGGGTGGTCGGGTTGCGTGTGGAAATAGGACGCTAGCCAGTTCTTTCCCCGGATATCGGGGTCTCCGTAGGTCGATTGGCTGAAGGGAGTAGTCATTCGGAGAAGGTCGCGCACCGTCGTTTCCTTCACATACGGGTGTGTAGCTTCGCTTACGAGATCGGGGAAAAATTTCACGATCTTATCGTGGAGTGAGAGCTGTCCTCGATCGATCAGAAGTCCGATGGCAATCGAAACAAAGGATTTGGTGGCGGAATACAGGCGATGTGTCTCATCTTGACGGTTGGGCGCCCAGTAAGCTTCAAGAGCAACCTTTCCGTATCGGAGGATCATACAGCTGTGAAACGGAAGTCCGCTTTCTTCCAAGGCGTCTAAAAGACGGTTGATGCTTTTGGCGGAAATTCCGACCTCGTTTGGATTTACGGAAATAAAGTCCTTCATATTTTCTCCTTCAGAAAGTCCCAGGAAGGCTCAAGTCCTGCGCGGGAGGCAAGTGACGTGGGAAAGTCGACATCGCCCGGTTTTTTGTTCAGAATGTTATCCACGAAGCAAACGTCCTTATATCCGTCATCGATCTGGTTGTGGTAATGAAGCGGAATTGCCACGTCATGCAAAAGGTTGCCGCAGACATCGATGCCTCGACAGCCTTCGTCAAGATAAATACCGCCCGGTGTTCCGTGGCGCTTGGAAAACTGTGAGATGGCGGGGTCATGCAGGTTTTCCACGCCATAGCCGGCGATCGAAACACCGCCGTAGCCGTCGCCGGTGTAGCCTGAGCTTTCGTGGATATAGTTTCCCTCGATTTTTGTGCCGTTCATACAGCCAAGGGCATAGATCGCGCCGCCGTCGCTGAGGCTCATCATACAGCGACAGATGTGGTTGTACGAGATGATATTTCGCATACATACCGACGGTTCGGTCCATGGAGTAGGAAGCTTCGGCCCGGTGGAAATGTCCGATTCTCCCCAGCCCCAGCCGATGCTGATGGCGCTGTAGGGTACGTCGCAGATCTCGTTGTGCGAAATTTCCACGTCCTGCACGTAGCCGGCGATGATGGCGACCGAGCCGCGAAGCTCGCGTCCGATGTCGTGAATGTAGTTGTTGGCAATCAAGATGGCGCGTACAATCTCGCGTGTGTCCTTCGGGTGGTGTGCACGTTCAAGGTAGAAGTCGCCCAAAATGACGGCGTTGCCGCCAATCTCATAAAAGTGATTGCCTACCGTTCGGCAATCCTCGGCACCAAACTCGAACTGAAGTCCGCCCGTGCCAAGCTGGGTAAACGTACAATTCTCAAAGTTTACGTCCTTGGCGGCAAGCACACGTATGGCGGAAATAACCTTCTGACAGTCAGCTTCAAAGGGTTTTTCCAACAAAAGTTCCTTTGGAGGTTCGGTGAATTTCATTTGATTGGCTTGAATTTCGGGTACGCCGTATTTGTGAGGGAAGAGCCAACCGGTGTGCATGAAACGAAGATTTTTGAAGGTGAGGTGGCGGACAGGCTCAGAAAGGGCACCGCAGATTTCAAAGAGCTGTTCGGTATGCGGAAGCACGATCTCGTGATTTTCGGGGGCGTCGCCGTCTTCCAGACCTACATACAGCATGCGTTCGGTACGGTCGAAGTACCATTCAAGGGGCTTCCCGAGAAGCTCAAACACGTTTTCGATATAGCTCGGGCAGCTACCGATCTGTACGCCCTCGGCAAAGCGTGCCGAGTGGAAGGCAGGCTCCTTCGGCTTGATATACAGGCGTCCGTCGGGCAAGGATTGCACGCTCTCTACGGGCACGACACGGTGTACCCAGCCCACCTCAAAAACCATTTCCAAATCGCTTACGTTTTTGTAATTGGCAATTTCGGTATGTGTGGTGGCAATGCCGCTATAGTCAATGGCTTCGGCGTCCACGCGCCCTGTGAAGAATTTTATAGTTTTTTCTTGCTCACCGGGGAGATAAGAAAACTCATAGTCGGGTGCCTCAAGCACGTCCCATTTGTGGGGCTTACGGTAGGGCGTGGTTGGGCGTTTTGCGGTTTTGCCGTCGATGTAAAGGTTGCGTGTATATTCGACCTCGGGTAGCTGGACGCGCCAGAGGTTGTCGTGAAAATGGGTAAAGCCCGTAAGACGCATACCGCCCGAAAAGCCGCTGTTCCCGTCTGCGCCTTCAATAAAAATCGGGTGATCGGGTGAGGGAAGCATCGAGGGATTTATTTTCATAGGCTCTCGCATGGGCAAAAGTCCTTGCACACAAAGGCGAATGGCTTCTCCCGTTTCCAACTCGTTTTCGGTGGCCTTGATGGCAAAAAGTGCATCCTCAAGTGTGCGAAAAGCCCCCGTTAAGGTTTCACTGACAATATATTCTCTCATAGGTATTCCTTTCGGTTGATTTCTTCTCTTAATTGTAAAGAATTTTTCTGTGGTAAAGTTTTACGAAACCAAACAAAAATATAATAAAATCAAGATGTAAAGGCTTACATTTCTTTTCTTTCCTATGTGAAATATAAAAAATCAAATCTTTATTTGTGGATTTCGATTTTGATGTCACCGGTGTCGGTGGTAATCTCGCATTTGCCGCCCAAGGAGGTTTTGGGTACACTTACGCGACCCGTATCGGTGCTTGCGATAAAGATCTTGTCGGTGAGGAGAGTTCCCGTAATGTCGCCGGTGTCGGTGGTGATCGAAAGAGCGGCGGCGTCGCAGGCGTCAAAGCTCACGTCGCCCGTGCTTCGCTCGATCGAGAAGTCTCCCGAAGCGATCACGCGCCTAAGGATCAGATCGCCGGTATTTCCGCTTGAGGTCAGGCTTTGACATGAAACGTCGGTCAAAACCGCCCTTCCCGTGCTGACGCGGGTGGTGACGCCCCCGTTGCAGGTTACGAAGTGTACCGCAATCCGTCCCGTAGTGACCGTGAGGTCAAGAAGATCGGTATGAACCTCTTTTACGCGAATTGTGCCCGTTCCGGTTTTTAGCTTAAGCAGCTCTGCTGCCGGCGCGAGGCAGGTTATACCGCCCGTGGTGACCGAGGCATTGATGTTTTTAAAGCAAAAATTCTTGGGAATCATAACGCCGCCGGTATGCCCTGTAATTTCGAGGTTGCCGTATTCCGCATTTGGCAAATAGACTGTGATCCCCGGCGTTTCGAAATTTACGCCGATATGCTCGTACCACTTTTTCTCGTTGTTTACACGAATCGTAAGCGTGCCGTTTTCAACCGTGATGGTATGCTTTGCCGTGGCTTCCTCGTAGCATTCTACACGAGCCACGCCGTCCTCGGACGGCAGAAGACGAAACTGCGCGGTATCGATGTCAACGAGAATGTTTTGGAATTCTTCGTCGATCTGTGTGACGTTGGTTTCATATGTGGTGGTGCTCAGCGCCTTGAAATCCCAATGATTGGCCGCCATAACCGTGACAAAAAGGACAAGTCCGAGAAGGACGAGAGCAATTCCTAAAATCAGCCATACATTCATTTTTTATTCTCCTTTCTGACAAATGCAAATTTTATGCCAAGCACAATCCTTTTGGCAAGAATGGCGGTGCCCCTCGTTGCCGTTTTACATCCGAAGAAGAGAAGGATGGCAAGTCCCGCGCAGGTAAGACCTGCGGCAAGGAGAGCAAGCCCCGGGAGAAGCTGTCCGCCGACGGCAAAGCCGATGCCGCCGACAAGGCCGCCAAAGCCCCCGCTGACAAGGGCGGCAAAGGTAGCCCACAGCGCAATGACCACCGACCACAGCGCGGCATAAAGCGAAAGGATCACAGCGAGGGCGGCAATGGCAAGCGAAAGCCAGATGGGCGAGCCGACGGCGATAAGCGTGATGGTAAGCGTGCTCCGCCTCCGCTTGGGGCGCACCTTTTCCTTGATCAGTCGCGTGAGCGGGATATCCGAGAGAATCTGCGCCACGATGTCATCGGGCGAGCCGAGTGCCGCTACCGCCTGCTCCTCGGTGAGTCCGTCCTCCATACGGTCGTTTATACTTTCGGCATAAAAGTCAAGGCGTTCCTCAAGATCGGGGACGGGCAAGGTCGAAAGTCGCGCTTGTAGTATCTCTAAAAATTCCGGTTTTTTCATTGCTCGGTGTCCTCCTTGGTGATAAAGCGGTAGATCGAAACGACCTCGCGCCACTCCTTTTTGAATTCCTCGATCCGCTCTCTGCCCTTGGGGGTGATGCGGTAGTATTTTCGAAGCCGTCCCTCGTGCTCAGCACTTCGTACGGTCAGCATATCCGCGCCCTCAAGGCGCTTGAGAATGGTATATAGCGTCGATTCCGACATTTCCAGATACGGCTTGATATCCTTTAGGATCTTGTAGCCGTAGGATTCCTCGTTCCGGATGGCGGTGAGCACGCACACGTCGAGAAGTCCTCGTTTGAGTTGAATATCCATAGTATACCTCTCTTTCTGATATACATCGTATCACGAAGTATTGGGTTTGTCAAGAGTTTTTGAAAAAAACGAAAAAAATACGGCTTGCGGGGCAGTGCCCTGCAAGCCGCAGAGATTACGATTCCTTGAAATTCAGATTGATGGCACCGATGCCCCAGATAATGTTGTTTGTTTTTTCATAATGTCTCCCTTCAAAAAGGGAGCCGAATGTGTATGTAACGAAAACGGGGCGCGGAATCAGCGGTTTTCCTTGTCGGCATCCTGCCCGGCGCAGAGCGAATCGTCATCGTCTCCTTCGGCGATCTCACGCTTGAAGTCGGACTTCGAGACAAGGAATCTCCGAATGGCAAACAGGCCGCCGATACAAAGTACGCAGGCAATGTTGCTCAGGGCACTTTCGTGGTTGATGATGACCTGACGCGCGATGGCCACGATCAGCACCTCAATGGTGTTGGCGGGTGTGAGGTTGACAAGCATTCGCACGAACTCAAGGCCGACCACGATGGTCAGAATGCTTTGCAAGTAGGTGTCCGCCGAGGAAAAATATCCGTCCACGGTGAACAGCTTATAGACCTCATAGCCCAGCATGCCGATGAGCACCGCGACGGTCAAAATGGCTATCAGAAATTCCAAAAGGTGAAGGATCTTGTAGAAAAACTTTGACATTTTTTTAGGCATAACGCAAGGATCTCCTTTGCTGTGGAATGATTTTCTTCATTTATTATAGCATATTCGGCCAAAAATGTAAATACGTGCAAAGGCAAAAAAATTCAAAAAAAGACAAAGCGCCCACAGAGCTTATCTGTGGACGCTTTCCGATCAGGTTTGTTTTTTGGGGAAAAAGAATACGGTCATACCGACAAGAATGATCAGCATGCCGAGAAGCTGTCGGGGCTCAATGCCCTCGCGGAAGATGAGACGCGCGAGAATACAGGTGCCGATCGGCTCGCCGAGAATGCTCATGGTCACCGCCGAGGCAGGGAGCCGTTTGAGTAAAAGGTTAAAGACAAACTGACCGCCGACAGTCGAGATCAGCGCAAGACCGAGGAAGGCGCCAAGGGTCTGTCCCCCGTAGCCGCCGAGAGGCGCACCGATAAGGCCAATGTAGCCGAGCAAAAGCGCGGCACTCACAAGGTAGGCCAGTGTGGAATAGGTGACGGCGGAAACCTCCCGTCGCACCGATTCTCCGACGAAATAGTAGAAGGCGATCACGCCCGCGGCCACAAAGGCAAGGATGTCGCCAATCAGCGCCTTGCCGCTGATCTGAAGGTCGCCAAGACCGATGATCAGACAACCGCCAAGGGCGATGGCGCACCCGATGAGAGCGGTGGGTCTTGCGCGTCTTTTGCGGAGCAGGCGGTCAAGCCAAAGCGAAAAGAGCGGCTGAAGCGAGACCAGAACCGTGGAGCTGGCAATCGACGTGTAGCCTAAGGATTCAAACCAAAGCACGTAGTGAAGAGCAAGACAAAAACCGGCCAAGGCGATTTGCATCCATTGCTTTTGGGAGAAGGCACCAAGCTCGCGGCGGCAGTCCTTGCGGCCGAGAAAAAAGGGAAGCAGAGCCAGTCCTGCGAGCAAAAGCCGATAAAACGCGGTCACCGCCGCAGGAGCGCTTGCCATTCTCACGAAAATCGCGGAGGCAGACAGCGCCAGCACGCCGCCAAAAAGGATCAGATAGGTTTTGATGCTTGTCATTTTTTAGTCCAGATAGGTGATCTCGCTTTCGGGAACGCCCTTGATGTCACCAACGGTGGCATAAGAGCCGAGAACGCGGTCAACGTAGCCTTGTGAGATGGTGCTTTGCATCGGCGCTGTGGGAAGCTCGCCGAAGATCGCGCGGTAGATCATATGCGCGCCCACGTAGCCTGCCAGCGTTGTGCTGTGCTTGTGCGAATCGTTGATGCACATGGCCCATCGGTCAACGCCGTTTTCGATCAGCCTCTCGACCTCATTCTTCCAATGCAGACAGATAAGGGAGGGGTAGGTATCCATTGCGGTGGAAACGTGCGTGGCGTTTTCGTTGTGTGCGGGGAAGAGGATAAGCTCGGTGAAGGACTTGTCGCAGGCCTCCTTGAGAATGCCAAGGTTTTGCACCTCGGCTGCGGCGTAAAAGCCGCAAATAAAGACCGCATCATAGGCGCCGCTCCGGATACGCTCCATCAAAGCGGAATCCTTGATGTAGGTCTCTACGCGCGCATAGCCGCGGGAGATGGCGGTAACGGTGCAGCTCCTTCCGTTGATGCGAAGCATCTCACGCAAAACGTCACCGATGTTCGAGGTGCCGATAAAGCTGTTGCCGAGGATCAAGATCGAGGAAGAGTCGCCGAGACAGTCCGAAAGAACGCCCAGCGTATCGCTTGAGCTCTTTGGCACCGCACAGACGCTTGTAAAGAGTGCTTGCTCGCACGCCATATCGACCTCGGAGAGGGCAACGGCAAGCGTGACGGCTCGCATCTCATCCTCAAACCAGTAAACGTAATCGTATCGGTAGCGGTAATCCACGCCCTCGCCGGAGCCGATGCGCTCGATGGACTGGGCTACCGAAACGCCATTGGCGGTGAACTCGTCAAAGGCAACGGTGGTCCACTCGTCGCCGTCGGGCGTATCGTCCGCGCCGAGATGTCCGATGATGACCTCGTCGCGAAGGATCTCATAGGCATCGCCCACACGGCTCAGCGTCCATTCGCTCGGATACGAAAAACTCAGCAAAAGGGTGTCCCCCGTGAAGCCAAAGGTTCCGGTCTTGTGGGTACCCGACGGGTGGCGCTCGACGTCGTCGTAAGAAATTTCGATCACAGGCTCGGTGGTTTCGGGCACCGTGGTCTCGGGCTGCGTGGTTTCGGGTGCGGTGCTGTCCTCGGGCGTACCCGTGCAGGCGCAGAGAAGCGCCGAAAGTATAAGCAATGCGATCAAAAGAAAATGTATTTTTTTCACACCTGTCTCCTTATGTTAAATTTTCAAAAAAGTGGCCCGGAATAAGGCTTCGGGGCCACTTAAAAACCTTATTCAATTATTCCCACTCAATCGTTCCCGTGGGCTTGGGCGTGATGTCGTAGAGCACGCGGTTGATGCCCTCGACCTCGGCGGTGATGCGCGCGGTGATCTTATGGAGGATCGCGTAGGGGATCTCCTCGATGCTTGCGGTCATCGCGTCCTTGGTATTGACGGCGCGGATGATGGCGGGCCAGCCCTCATAGCGGCTGTCGTCCTTCACGCCGACCGACTTGAGGTCGGGAATGACCACGAAATACTGCCAAACCTTCTCGGCAAGGCCGTTCTTGTCAAACTCATCCCGAAGGATCGCGTCTGCCTCGCGGAGTGCGGCAAGTCTATCGCGGGTGATGGCACCCAGGCAACGGACACCAAGGCCCGGGCCGGGGAACGGCTGACGGTATACCATCGCGTGCGGCAGGCCCAGCGCCTCACCGACCACGCGTACCTCGTCCTTAAAGAGAAGCTGAATGGGCTCTACCAGCTCAAACTTCAGATCCTCAGGCAGACCGCCCACGTTGTGGTGCGACTTGACGGCCTTCTTGCCCTCTGCCTGCTTGATGCTCTCGAGAATGTCGGGGTAGATCGTACCCTGTGCGAGGAACTCCACGCCCTCAAGCTTTCTTGCCTCGTCGGCAAACACCTCGATGAACTCCTTACCGATGATCTTGCGCTTGCTCTCGGGGTCGGAAACACCGGCCAGCAGATCAAGGAAGCGATCGGTGGCATCTACGTACACAAGGTTGGCATCCAGCTGATTGCGGAACACCTCCACTACGTTTTCGGACTCGTTTTTGCGCATCAGGCCGTGGTTGACGTGCACGCAGACAAGCTGCTTTCCGATCGCCTTAATAAGCAGTGCGGCAACGACCGACGAGTCAACGCCGCCGGACAGGGCCAGCAGCACGCGCTTGTCGCCTACCTGCTTTCGGATCTCGGTGATCTGCTCGTCGATAAATGCCTTGGCGAGAGAGGGGGTTGTGATTCGTTCCATGGTTTCGGGTCTGGTTTGATAGCTCATATGTTTCTCTCCTTTATGCTGTGGGCTTTTGAGTCCGCAATTGAATTCTATTATGTTGAATATTATAGCACAGAATAGGACGAATATCAAGAAAAAATTTTTAAAAAATAAAAAAAATGTAAAAATAAAACTTTTCACTTGACATAAAGTTAGTAACATAATATAATATTAATTGCTGTGTTTCGGCACAATTAAAAAAGGAGAAAAGAGAATGATTGTACACGACAAGTCAAGTGAAGAGGTTCTCCGGGCTCTTGCGGTAAGCCCCGAGGCGGGTCTCACGGCGGAAGAGGCGGCTCTTCGCAAGGAAAAATACGGTGTTAACAAGCTGAAGGAAAAAAAGAAAAAGACCACGATGCAACGCTTTTTTGACCAGTTCAAGGATGCGATGATCATCATTTTGCTGATCGCGGCGGTCATTTCCTTTGTTCTGATCTGTGTGGAGAAAAACTGGGGCGAGCTGTTTGAGCCCGGACTCATTCTTCTCATCGTGATCCTCAACGCCATTATGGGCGTATATCAGGAGGGAAAAGCGGAAAAGGCGCTGGATGCGCTTAAAAATATGTCCGCGCCGCACGCTCGCGTCATCCGCGGCGGTGTGGAAATGGTGATCGATGCCGCCGAGCTTGTACCGGGCGACATCATCAAGCTGGAGGCGGGCGACTTCGTGCCTGCCGACGCGCGTCTGCTTCAGAGCGTCAGCCTCAAGTCCGAGGAAGCCGCCCTCACGGGTGAATCGGTGCCCTCGGAGAAGGATGCCGCCGTCGTAGTGGACGAGAACGCGCCCATCGGTGACCGCACCAATATGGTGTTCTCGGGCTGCAGTATCACCTACGGAACGGCGCTGGCCGTTGTCTCGGCTACGGGAATGGATACCGAGATGGGTAAGATCGCCAACCTTTTGGACAGCGAGGAGGACACGCAGACGCCGCTTCAGCAGAAGCTGGCGCAGCTTGGTAAGTACCTTGGCTTTATGGCGCTGGCCGCGTGTGCCGTCATTTTTGTTGTGGGACTTCTTAATAAGATCCCCGTAATGCATATCTTTATGACCTCGGTGTCGCTTGCCGTTTCGGCTATCCCCGAGGGACTTCCCGCCATCGTTACCATCGTGCTTTCGATCGGCGTTCAGCGAATGGTTAAGAAGAACGCACTCATTCGCCGTCTGCCTGCCGTGGAGACGCTGGGCGGTGCGTCGGTCATTTGCTCGGATAAGACGGGTACGCTTACGCAGAACCGTATGACACTTACCAAGGCTTACGTGGACGGCGGCGAGATCGAGCTGATCTCGGCTACCAATTCCGAGTCCGTCCGTCAGCTTCTCAATTACGGTACGCTTTGCTGTGACGGCTCGGTCGTCTTTTCGGACGAGGGTGAGCAGCACATCGGTGACCCCACCGAGACCGCGATCGTTGTGGCCTCGCACAAGAACGGCTTTGAGAAGGACGCGTTGAACAAGCAGTTCCCGCGTCTTGCCGGAATTCCCTTCGATTCCGACCGCAAGCTGATGTCGACGGTCAACGAGATCGACGGCAAGAAGATCGTTATCGTTAAGGGCGCTTTTGATATGATGGCGGTGCGCTGTGTCAAGGGTGACCTTGAGACTGCCAAGCGCATCACCGAGGAGATGAGCCGTGACGCGCTTCGCGTACTGGCTGTTGCCTACAGAGAAATTGATGAAATTCCCGAGAACCTCACCTCCGAGGAACTCGAAAACGGACTTACCTTTATGGGTCTTGTGGGTATGATCGACCCGCCCCGTCCCGAGGCAAAGGCGGCTGTTGCCGTTTGTCGCCGTGCGGGTATCAAGCCGGTTATGATCACGGGTGACCACGTGGTCACCGCCTCAGCGATCGCCAAGGAGCTGGGCATTCTCGTGGAGGGTGACCGCGCCATTACCGGTGCCGAGCTTGATGCTATGAGCGATGAGGAGCTGGATGCGGCGGTTGAGCATATTTCGGTCTACGCCCGCGTTTCGCCCGAAAATAAGATCCGCATTGTCAAGGCTTGGCAGAGAAAGGGTCAGGTCGTTTCCATGACCGGTGACGGCGTTAATGACGCGCCCGCCCTTAAGGCCGCCGACATCGGATGTGCTATGGGTATCACGGGTACCGACGTTGCCAAGGGCGCATCGGATATGACGCTTACCGACGACAACTTTGCTACCATCGTAGACGCGGTGGAGGAGGGAAGAGGCATTTACGCCAACATCAAGAAGGTGGTCGGCTTCCTTCTGAGCACCAACATCGGCGAGGTGTTCACCGTATTCTTTGCTATGCTGATGTGGCATACGTCACCCCTGCTTTCGATGCAGCTTCTCTGGATCAATCTTGTCACCGACTCTCTGCCCGCGATTGCGCTGGGTATGGAAGCGGTGGAAAAGGACGTAATGGATCGCAAGCCCAAGCCCAAGAACGAGGGCATTTTCGCCGGCGGACTGGGTGTCCGTGTGGCCATCCAGGGCGTGATGTTTGCCTTCCTGACGCTGGTTGCCTTCTGGGTAGGAACCGGTCTTGAGCTGGTGCATATGTTTGACGGCGTGCTTCTTGACGAGGCGCACGAGTGGAATCTTGTGGGCGGTCAGACGCTGGCGTTTATGGTGCTGGCTCTTTGCCAGATCGTTCAGGCGTACAATATGCGCTCGGAGCACTCGCTCTTCAAGATCGGCCCGTTCGGCAACAAGAACCTCAACCTTGCCGCACTTGCGTCCACCGCACTTATGGCATTCGTTCTGTTCGTTCCCGGCGTGCAGGACATCTTCAATCTTCGTTACCTCACCTGGCAGCAGTATCTGATCGGTGTTGTTCTGATCTTCGTGCCGCTTCTGGTGATGGAGCTTGGAAAGCTGTTTGGCTTTATCAAGGCACACAATCACAAGTAATTCAAATTCACAAGGCGAGGCCGTTCCGGACTCGCCTTGTTATTCTTGACAAAAGAAGACCGGCATGATATAATGGCAAAAAAAACGGAAAAGGGGTACATATGGCATTCTTTCAAATGAACTATCATTCCGATGCGCTTCGCATCGGTGTTTCGGTCAACGTGATCCTTCCCGAGAAGGCAAAGACCGTGATCGGCATGGAGGCCAATGGTGAGAGCACCTACAAAACGCTTTACCTTTACCACGGGCTTTCCGATGATCACACCATTTGGATGCGCCGCACCTCGATCGAGCGCTATGCGGCTGAGAAGAATATTGCGGTGGTGATGCCCTGTGTGGCGCGAAGCTGGTATACCGACACGGCCTACGGTGCAAAGTATCTGACCTTTGTCACAAGGGAGCTGCCCGAGGTCTGCCGTGGCTTTTTCCGCGGAATGTCCGACAAGCGTGAGGACAATTTGGTGGCCGGTCTTTCGATGGGCGGCTACGGTGCCATCAAGGCGGCGTTGACCCGTCCCGACCTTTTCGGCGGTTGTGCCTCTCTTTCGGGTGCGCTCGACGTCACCGACTTTTCGCGCCGCAATCGCATTATGGAGGAGTGGCAGGGAATTGCCGGCTTTGATATCACGGGCGGTGAGGATCTGGTGGACGGCCCGATGGATCTGTTTGCCATGACCAAGCGCCACCGTGAGGAGGGAAAGCCCTTTCCGCGGCTGTATATGTGGTGCGGTGAGCAGGACGGTCTGGTGGAGCAGAATGCCCGCTTTGATACGCTTCTGAATGAGCTTGGGGTGGAGCACCTTTACGAAACATCCGAGGGCAATCACTCTTGGAAATGGTGGGATCTTCATATTCAAGATGCCCTCCAATATTTGCTGGGTTAAAAGAAAAGGCGCAGAACCTTGGTTCTGCGCTCTTTTTATATGTGATCGATCTTGCGGAAATCCTCCAGGTATACGTCGGCGGTTTCTTTCATCTGTTCGACGAAGGCCTTGGCAGTCTCGTCGTAGATGCCGACAGTGAAAAGCCCGGCCGCTTTGGCGGCGGCAAGCGAGTGGATGCTATCGTCAAAAAAGGCGATTTGATCCGGTGCAAGCGCAAAGCGCTCGGCGGCTCTCCGATAAATTTCGGGGTTGGATTTGGGAATGCCGAAATCGTCGCAGCTCCAGACACGGTCGAACAGGTCGAGAACCCCAAGACGCTTAAAGCAGGGCTCAACGAAGCGCAGAGGGCTTGCCGTGAGAATGGCAAGCGAAGCGCCGCGCGCTTTCAGCGCGGTCAGATATTCGTATACGCCGGGCTTGAGGGGCACCTCATTTTGATAATATTGATAAATGAGGGTTTGCACGTATTCAAGATATTCCTCGCCGTTTGTGGAAAGACCGAAATGCTTGTTGTAATAGTCGGCCGAGCCGGGGTAGCCGAGTGGCGTTACGATTTCCATAATGTTTTCGGGATAATCCACGCCGCGGCTTTTGAGGAAGCTTTTGACCCCCATAGCCACGTAGGGCATGGAGTCGACAAGCGTGCCGTCGAAGTCAAAGATATAAGCGGAATGGGACATACTTATTCTCCCTTGCCAAGAATCTGCTTGCGATACTGCGAGGGCGAGATGCCGTAGTATGCCTTGAACTTCTTGCTGAAATACAGTGCATCCTCAAAGCCGAGCATTTCGGCGATCTCACCCATCGGGATCTCGGAAATGCTTACCAGCTCGCGTGCCTTTTGCATCAGAAGGTCGGATTTGTACTTGGAGGGCGAGCAGCCCTTGCAGGCCGAGAACAGGTGAATGAAGTGGTATTTGCTGATGCCACACATTTTTGCATACTCCTCATTCTTGTACCAGGTGCGGTAATTCTGCTCCATGGCCTTAAGAGCCGGCAGGAGAATGTCGTAGCGCTCGCCCGCCTTGGCGGCACGGTCGGTCAGACGCGCCATCTCGGCAAACAGCATAATAAAGAGCGAGTTGCACTTGGTAATGTGACAGTATTCGCCGTATGTATATTCCTTGATGATGAGATTGAGCGCCTTGCAGATGCCGCCGTCCACGTCGATGAAAAAGTGGTTGCCGCAATCAAAGCCGCAATCGGCGAGTACATCCTCCACGCACGTGCCCGAAAAGTGTGCCCAATAATAGGAAATGGTATCTCCGTCATAGCTTCCGTAGACCTGCGGCTCGCCCGGGCGGAAGAGGATGAGGTTGCCCGCGCCGAGGTCAACACGCTTACCGTCAAGCTCAAAATACATGGTTCCGTCTACAAGGTAGATCAGGTGATAATCCGCGCGCCCCTTTTTGTTGTCCGAGAAGATGCGCGTGGTCATATCGGTGCAAAGACCGCAGTTTCCGATCTCAAGATATTTGCTGCTGGCAATGTCCTTTGCCGAGGAATGTGTCTGAACGATTTTCATGGAAAAGATGTCCTTTCACAGTTTATATTTCATATGAGAATATCTGCTTTTAGAATATCACATTTTATGCGTTGTGTCAATAGAAAACAACATCATTTTCCATATTTTTATATGTTCTTCGAGGAATCCGAGACAGGGGATTGACAAAGGGGGAATTTTGTTATATAATCAATATGAATCAATTTATTTTGGGGTGTTTTATGAAGAAATGCTTATTGCTGTTTCTTGTGGGACTTTTGGCCGTTGTTTTGCTGACGTCCTGCAGGAAGGATCCCTCTGAGACCAATTGGTATAAGGATTGGTTTAATCGGGACGAGACTACGACGTTGCCTGTGGAAACGACGACGGAGCCGAAGGAAACAACGACGGAGCCTGTCGATATTACGGAGCCGGAGGAAACAACATCTGTGCCCGCGGAAACGACGCTTACGCCCGAGGAGACCACCCTCACGCCCGAGGAGACTACGACTGCTCCGCCCGAAACAACGACCGAGCCCGATTGGAATTGGGATTATGATTATGATTACGATCCGCCTGCGGTGACGACCACAAAGCCCTCCGAAACCACGGCAACGCCCGAGGAGACGACCGTGCCTGAGGAGACGACCGTGCCTGAGGAGACGACCGCGCCCGAGGGGCCTGCCGATCCCGAGGCGGTGTTTACCATTACTTACGTTTTGAACGGCGGTAGGCTTCCGGACGATGCTGTTGACCGCTTCAATGGCTACTCGCCCGTGCCGCTTCCCACGCCGACTAGAGCGGGATACTCTTTTCAGGGCTGGTATACGGTGGCCGATTTTTCGGGTCATGCCGTGGACGAGATCGCTTTCGGAACCTCCTGCGATCAGATCTTTTACGCCAAGTGGAAATCCCTTGAGCCCGAGGAGTCTATGCCCGGACTCTGGTTCCCCATTATTCCGTTGCCGTCGGACAGTGACAAATGAGTGAGCTAAGGCAAATTGAAGAATATTTGGCGGAAAACGGCATATACGTGGGATTGACGAGAGGGGTAAGCATGCGCCCGATGCTTCGTGAGGGGCGTGATACCATCCTGATCTCGCCTGTGAGCGGTCGGCTGAAGAAATATGACGTGCCGCTTTATCGCCGCGGCGAGGATTACGTGCTTCACCGTGTGGTCAAGGTGCGCGCGGAGGATTACGTGATCTGCGGAGACAACTGCCTGCGGAAGGAGTATGGAATTACCGACGGGCAGGTGGTTGGTGTGCTTTCGGGCTTTCGCCGCGGTGAGAAATACGTGGCGATCGACAGCAAGCGTTACCGTCTTTATGCAAGAGTATGGGTGGCGATCTATCCGATCCGTTTTGTTTTTATGTATTTGCGGGCAATCGCCGTCGGATGCATTCACCGTATTTTCAAAAAGTGAAAAAGCCGAGGCTTTTGCTTTCGAGCGCCTCGGTTTTTTTGGAGGAAAAATGAAGGAAGAGCTGATTTTTATTTTTAACAGTATTTTGCTGGGTCTTGGCCTTGCAATGGATGCCTTTTCGGTCTCGCTGGCCAACGGTATGGGCGAGCCGCGGATGCGTACGCACAAGATGTGCGGCGTGGCCGGCGTTTTTGCGGTCTTTCAGGGGCTGATGCCGATGATCGGCTGGCTGTGCGTGCACACGATGGCGCAGAAATTTACGGCGTTTGCGCCCTTCATTCCGTGGATCGCGCTTGTTTTGCTCGGTTACATCGGTATAAAAATGCTGGCGGAGGGCGTTGAGTGTCACCGCGCCACCAAGGCCATTGAGGTGGGAAATGCCTCGGAGGCGGTGGGCAAGGCCTGCCGGCAAAGCATTGGCCTTGGCGCACTGCTTGTGCAGGGCGTGGCCACCTCGATCGATGCGCTGACCGTGGGCTTCACCATTGCCGAATACACCTGGCTTCCCGCGCTTCTTTGCGCGCTGATCATTGCGGTGATCACCTTTCTTATCTGCTTTATCGGGATCGCGATCGGTAAACGCTTTGGCGTGGCGCTTTCGGGCAAGGCGTCGATCTTTGGCGGCGTGATTCTGATTTTGATCGGGATCGAAATTTTCCTCAAGGGCATCCTTTGATAATTTTTTAACAGCAAAAGCAAAAAAATGTCTTTTTGGGGCGGCGTGGCCGCCCCAAAGTTGTTTTGTGCTAAAAAAACCAAAAGAAAAATAGGATTGTCACTTGCAAGGCGTGGGAAAAAGCGATACAATAAAGTCGGATATTTGCTAAAAAAATATCTTTGAAAGGTAAATTTTCGTCTTGACGCGAAACGGGGCGTCGTGATATAATTTTACCGTAAAATACGAATTTGCGCAAGGATTGTGCAGGGAAAGGAATGCGAATGAAAACAGTAAAGGCTTTCTCTTTTTTGTTGACGCTTCTGATGCTGATCTCCGCCTTTGTCGCGTGCGGCAATACGCCGGCGGAAACCACGGGGAAGCCGGGAGGCTCGTCCGTAGACAAGCCCGATGACGATCAACAGGAGATCGAGGACACCGTTCCCACCGATCTGAATTACGCGGGGGAAACGGTCACCTTCCTGACGCGTGACAACAAGGAAAAATATAAGTATGAGCTGGCGTGTGACGAGCTTCTGAACGACACGCTGTACGACGCGATCCACTATCGCAACATTGATGTGGAAACGCGCCTGGGTCTCAAATTCAGGACCCTGGGACGGGACGGCTCCTACAGCAATTTCGCACAGTGGAACGAGGCGCTTTCGATCTCGGTTCTGACCAACACCGGTGACTATGACGGTGCGGCGTTCTATCTGTCCACGGGCAGCTCGCTGGCCAAGGATGGCATCTTTTATAATCTTTTTGAGCTTAGCGACGATACAAACGGCTACCTGAATTTCGAAAAGCCCTGGTGGAACCAGAGCATGACCGAAGAGCTTGCCGCTTTTGGCTCGCTGTTTTTTGCGGGCGGCTCGCTGACCGTCAGCCAGGTAGAGGACGGTATATGCGTCTTCTTTAACCGCGATATGTTTAACGAGCTGTACCCCGGAGAGAGAGACGCGACGCTGTATCAGCTTGTCCGTGACGGAAATTGGACGGCGGACAAGATGGCGGCTTACGTTTCGGAGGCTTGGACCGACGTCAATTCCAACGGCGTGATCGACGACGGTGACATTGTCGGCACGAGAAATCACGCGATGGGTAATTCCGCAGGTCAGATGGATGCGTGGGTGGTCGGTATGGGGCTTCGCTATACCGAGACCAATGCATACGGTGAGCCCGAGATCGCTCTTCTGAGCGGTAACATCGTTCCCGCCTATGAAAAGGTACGTAACATCTTCGGCAATAACCCCGGTGCTCTTCTGACTACCGAGGAGGCGGTGGAAACGACCATAGAAAACGGCAACGTGCTCTTCTACACCACGGCACTCAACCAAGGCTCTGAGATGCGCAATTCTACCGTCAATTTCGGCGTGCTTCCCATTCCGAAGTACGATGCGGATCAGGAGGACTACTACACCTGCTTCGGCAACGAGTCCTCGGCGATCGCGGTATGCTCCAACCTTGGCGATGACAGAGCCGCTATGGTGAGCGCGGTGCTGGAGCTTCTCTCCGCGGAGGGCTACAAGCAGGTGCTTCCCGTATATTACGGAACGGTTCTCAAGGGTCACTATTCGCGCGAGCAGGCCGATGCCGAAATGTACGACAAGATCCTCAGCTCCTTCGTGTTCTCCTTTGGCTTTGCCTATTCCACACACAATCTCGGTGCGATCGGAAGCATTTTCCGCGATCTGTCGCCCACCTTTGATATGCAGAATTATATCGACAGTAACAAGGTTACTTGGTCGAACAAGCTGACGGAGCTTCTTTCTGCACTTGAAGCCGTATAATAACCCCTTTCCTTTTTGTTAGGGTGCCACGGGCACCCGGGGCTGCCGCCTTGCGGCAGCCTTTTTTTGACGGAATCTCCATGTTTTATGACAGAAAATCCATTTTAAACTCTAAAGGAGTTATTGTATAATAAAAATGAAAAATACATATTTTTACGTTTTGCTCCGATTCGAAATAAAAGTAAAAAATACAATAAAAAAGGTAAAAAATGCAATTCCGTATATTTTTTTATTATGTTATAATAAAATCAAACCAAACGGAAAGCTATTTGCATAGCAGAAAGGAAGAACCATGAAATCAGCCAAAATTTTTTCGCTTGTTCTGGCGGTTCTGATGCTTGTCACATCGCTCGTCGCGTGTGCCGACACGCCGGGCGAGACGACCGGGCAAAAGGGAAATCAGAGCACGGTGAACGGAGACGATGACCGTCAGCAGATTGGGGATACCGTTCCGACCGACCTTGCCTATCCCGGCGAAACGGTGACCTTTTTTGTCCGTGATCAAGCCGATCGCTATAAATACGAGCTGGCCTGTGACGAGCTGCTCAACGACACGCTTTTTGATGCCATTCATTACCGCAATATTGACGTGGAGACGCGGTTGGGTCTGAAGATCCGGACTGTCGGTCAGAACGGCGCCTACGAGAACTTCAGCAAGTGGAACGAGACGCTTTCCACCTCGGTGCTTACCAATACGGGCGACTATGACGGTACGGCTTTCTATCTCTCGACCGGAAGCGCACTGGCCAAGGACGGCATCTTCTACAACCTTCTGGAGCTGACCGATTACACGGACGGTTATTTGAATTTTGACCAGCCCTGGTGGAATCAAAGTATGACCGAGGAGCTGGCCGCCTTTGGTGCGCTCTTCTTTGCGGGCGGCTCGCTGACCATCACGCAGGTCACTGCCGGTGGCTGTGTGTTCTTCAACCGTGATTTCTTCAACGAGCTTTTCCCCGAAGAGGGAGACGCGACGCTGTATCAGCTTGTCCGCGACGGCAAGTGGACGGCGGATAAGATGGCCGCTTACGTTGCCGAGGGCTGGACTGACGTCAACTCCAACGGTGTGATCGACGACGGAGACGCCGTCGGCACGCGCAACCATGCCATCGGTAAGGCGGCAGGGCATATGGACGCGTGGATCGTGGCGATGGGACTTCGCTTTACCCAGACCAACGTGTACGGCGAGCCTGAGCTTGCGCTCCTGAGCGGCAACGTTTTTCCCGCCTACGAAAAGGTGCGTAACATCTTCGGCAACAACCCCGGCGCGTACCTTACCACCAACCAGGCCAACGAGACCTGCTTTGAGAACGGAAACATGATGTTCCTTGCCGGCGTACTCGGCCACGGCTCAGAGCTTCGCAACACCACGGTAAATTACGGCGTGCTTCCCATTCCGAAATATGATGAGGCACAGGATGATTACTATACCGGTTTTGGTAACGATGCTTCGGCGCTTGCCATCTGCTCTAACCTCGACAGCGACCGAGCCGCCATGGTGAGCGCGGTGCTTGAGGTGCTTTCGGCCGAGAGCTACAAGCAGGTGCTTCCCGCCTACTACGAAACGGTACTCAAGGGACATTATTCGCGCGAGCAGGCGGATGCCGAGATGTACGATAAGATCCTTGGATCCTTTGTGTTCTCGTTCGGCTTTGCTTATTCCACGCACAACCTCGGCGGCATTGGAAGCATCTTCCGCGATCTCTCTCCCACCTTTGATATGCAGAATCATATCGATAGCAATAAGGAGACCTGGAACGCGCAGCTCACCGAGCTTTTGGAGGCACTTGAGGCGGTTTCCTGATTCTGTGATCTGCCGTGGCGCGGCGAGAATGTTTTTGAGCGGAATTTTGCCGTTTTTCTAAGCCGATTATGTCCGTTTTCGTATTTACTTTTATTATGGGTCTTGCTATAATAAATACAGAACGCGCGAGATGCGTAAAAGAATTCGAAAATTGTGTTATAACCCCTTTCCCCTTTCCCTTGGCTACTGCCGTTTTGGCAGTAGCCATTTTTTGAAGGAAATTCTTGTTAAAATAAACTTGTCAAAACGTGTATTTTGTGTTAAAATAGGTATGGATGGAACGTTTCTTAAAAAAAGAAAGGAAGAAAAACAATGAAAATGGTAAGAATTACGGCAGGGATCCTGGTGCTTTTGATGCTGCTCGGTTCGCTTGTCGCGTGTGGCGGCACCCCTGCGGAGACCGAAGAAAGGGGAAGTGCAACGAGACCTGCGGCAGATGAGGACGAGGTGCAGGACACCGTTCCCGACGACCTTCGATTTGACGGAGAGACCGTTACCTTTCTGATCCGTGACAACAAGGATCAGTACAAGTATGAGCTTGCTTGCGAGGAGCTTCTCAACAATCCGCTTTACGATGCCATACATTATCGGAATATCGATGTGGAGACCCGACTGGGTCTTAAGTTCAAGACCGTGGGTCAGAATGGCGCGTATACCAATTTCAGCAAGTGGAATGAGGTGCTCTCGACCTCGGTGCTGACCAACACCGGCGATTTTGACGGCGCGGCGTTTTATCTTTCCACGGGAAGCGCGCTTGCCAAGGACGGCATTTATTACAATCTGCTTTCGCTTACCGACTATGAGGGCGGTTATCTGAACCTTGAAAAGCCCTGGTGGAACCAGACGCTGGTCGATGAGCTTGCCGCGTACAGCACGCTCTTTTTTGCGGGCGGCTCGCTGACCATCAGCGAGGTGGACGACGGCGCTTGTATTTTCTTTAACCGCGACCTCTTTAATCAGCTTTATCCCGAGGACAGAGACACGGCACTCTATCAGCTGGTACGTGACGGCAAGTGGACGGCAGACAAGATGGCGAGCTACGTTGCGGGGGCCTGGACCGATATGAATTCCAACGGTGCGATCGATGACGGCGACGTAGTCGGAACCCGTATCCACGCCATTGGCAAGTCGGCGGGCATTATGGACGCGTGGGTGGTGGCCATGGGTCTGCGCCTGACCGAGACCAACGTGTACGGCGAGCCCGAGATCGCCCTTTTGAACAGTAACATTCTTCCTGCCTACGAAAAGGTGCGCGGCGTGTTCGGCAACAATCCCGGTGCGCTTCTCGTGGCTGAAATGGGCGGTGAGACCGACCTCAAGAACGGCAATATGCTGTTCAAGACCGCCACCTTCCACCACGGTGTGGAGATGAAGGAGTCGGTGGTGAACTACGGCGTGCTTCCCATCCCGAAGCTTGACGAGGAGCAGACAGAATATTATACCGGATTCGGCAACGAGGCCTCTGCCGTTGCCATTTGCTCCAATCTCACGGATGACAGAGCCGCTATGGTGAGCGCGGTGCTCGAGCTTTTGTCGGCCGAGGGCTACAAGCAGGTCATTCCGGTCTACTACGGAACCGTTCTGAAGGGGCACTACTCGCGTGAGCAGGCGGATGCCGAGATGTACGATAAGATCCTTGGATCCTTTGTGTTCTCCTTCGGCTTTGCTTACTCCAGCCAGAGCCTTGGCGGCATCGGAAGCATCTTCCGCGATCTTTCGCCCACCTTTGATATGCAGAATCATATCGACAGTAACAAGGAAACGTGGAATACCAAGCTGACCGAGCTTTTGGAGGCTCTGGAGGCCATTTCGTAGCCTGTTTTTGAAGCTGTTGTCCCAAAAGGGCAACAGCTTTTTTGTTAAAGAAAAAACGAAAAAGCCCTTGCCAAAATTCGGGTTTTGTGATATAATATCAAAACAATGACAATTTCAGCTTGAAATTAGTACATAAGGAAAGGGAAAAATTATGAAATTTGTACGAGTTTTGGCTCTCCTTCTGGTGCTTTTGATGCTGCTGCCGGCCTATGCCGCCTGCGGTGATAAGCCCGAGGAGACGACGAAGGCTCCGCAGAGCAACGTAGACGATGACCGTGACGGCGAGCAGGATACGGTTCCCGCTGACCTCAAGTACAACGGTGAGACGATTACGTTTTTGGTGCGCGGCGGCTCCAACATGAATCAGTATGAGCTGGCTTGTGAGGATTTGATCAACGATCCGGTTTACGACGCCATCCATTACCGTAACATTGACGTAGAGAACCGTCTTGGCGTCAAGGTCAAGGCCGTTGCCCGAAACGACGAGTTCCCCTACACGGATTGGAACAACGCGCTTTAGGTATCGGTGCTTACCAACACCGGTGACTACGACGGTGCGGCCTTCTATCTGTCGGCGGGCACCTCGCTTGCCAAGGAGGGCATCTATTACAACCTTCTTTCTCTTACGAAGGAGGAGGGTGGCTACCTCAACTTTGAGAAGCCCTGGTGGAACAGCTCCATGGTGGATGAGCTCAGCGTTTACGGCGCAATGTTCTTCGCCGGAGGCTCGCTGACCATTACACAGGCGGCCAGCGGTGTATGCGTGTTCTTCAACCGCGACCTCTTCAACCAGAAGTATCCCGATGACAGAGACTCCACGCTTTACCAGCTGGTAAGAGATGGCCAGTGGACGGCTGACAAGATGACCTACTATGTTTCCAACTGCTGGGATGACCTCAACTCCGACGGTCTTGTAGGCCCCGGTGACGTTGTAGGTATCAAGAGCCTTGGTAACGCGGCCGGTCAGATGGACGCGTGGGTTCTGGCTATGGGTCTGGATTTCACGAGAACCGACGTGTTCGGTGAGCCCGAGCTGGTTCTCTTTAACAGCCACACCGTTCCCGCTTACGAGAAGGTGCGCGGCATCTTTAACA
>CAJGDZ010000003.1 GCA_904502055.1 uncultured Clostridia bacterium
GTATCACCAAGGAGCTGAAGGCAACCGGCATCAATCTTGTAAACGCAGGCCCCGAGATGCTGAAGGTCAAGGACGGTCTTCCCACCGTGGTCGGTATCAGCGTTGTGCTTCCTTACATGATCTCGATCGGAACCGGTCGAACCAACACCAGCAACGGCTTTGCCAACAACGATACGATGAACGTCTTCGACCCCGATTTCGTTACCTACGCGAACGAGACCTATGCCAAGGAGGTAGAAAAGAACGGCTATGCCGACAATCCCTTCCTCTTCGGTTATACCTCGGACAACGAGCTGGCTTCGGGTGACGATATCCTTCTTCGTTATCTGACGGTCGACCCCAAGGAGCCGACGGCAGGCTTCTCCTACGCCGTGGCTTGGACCTGGCTTGCCAGAAAGCTTGACAATCCCGCTCCCACGCTTGAGGATCTTTACCGTGTGGATGATTACCAGCAGATCAACGACGAGTTCCTTTCCTTCGTCTACGGTCGTTACTACCGCGTGGTTCGCGAGGCGATCGAGGCGGTTGACCCCAATCATATGTACCTCGGATCGCGTATCAACGGTACACTGTATGACTGCGAGCCCTATCACAGAGTGGCGGGCTACTATCTGGACATTATCACCGCGAACCTCTATGGCGGTCTCAACCCCGATTATGAGAGAATTATCGGCTTCTACCGCAATGCGGGCATTCCCTTTATGGTAACCGAGTTCTTTGCTAAGGGCGAGGACGCGATCGACGCCAACGGATATCCTCTTGCAAACTCCACCGGTGCCGGTCAGGCGGTCAAGACTCAGCAAAACAGAGCCGACTACTATGAGCACTATGCGCTGATCCTTCTGGAATCCAAGGCTTGCGTGGGATGGAGCTGGTACTGCTTCCGCGATAATGACCAGAGTGTCTTTACCTCGGACGGAACCAACCGACTGATCATGCTGAATATGACCTACGGCTCGTCTCCTCACCCGAACACGCTTATGGACATGAACACAGGTAAGATCTATTCGGCGGCTGAGATCGGAGCTTATACCGAGGTCTACACCGGCGGCGGTATGCACTCCAACCAGAACATCAACAAGGGTCTTTATAACAACACCTACTGTTCTACCGTTACGGTCTATACCTATGATCCGAACGGTGCGCTGATCAGCTCGCAGGGCTACAATCTTGTCGATCATCCCGACAGCCGCTATCCCGAGGAGGGAACGGCACTTGAGGCAGAGAACGGCAACCTTTATACCATCGGAACCGCTTCCACCGCCGACGGCGGCTACACCGAGACGATCCTTACGGTATACAAGGGACAGTACGTTCAGTTCGCCGATGCCATTAAGAACATCAGCGATCACCTGATCGGCATCGTTTCCTATTTCGACGCAGAGTAAGTGTATATTTTTGGGGGAGTCATCGACTCCCCCTTTTTTTGCGCTGCTTTTTTGTTTGCATATGTGTGCAAAAATTTTGGAAATAGGTGATTGTTGGAGCGGATTCGTTGACAAATATGCAAAGAAATGATACAATTTTTTTGAAAATGGGTGTTTTTTTGAATTTTTGAATAAAAAAAGGAGAGCAAAAAATGCAAAGTAAGATTTCTCGGATCGGCAAGCTTCTTATAGCCGCGCTTCTTTTGGCGCTTATGGCGGCGGGGCTTATGATCACGTCCTCGGCGGCCGACCTTGAGTGGAATCTTCTGACCGACGCCGATGCGGGTTATCGGATCGATGACCGAAGAAGCATCTGGAAGAACGGTACGGAGGAGGACGGCACGCCGTATATGTATTACGACAGGCATAGCAACAAGGGCGGTGCACTTTACATTTTTGATGATCAGAATATCTTTGGAAGCTATCTGTCCTTCTCGCTGGAGGGTGATTTTTACTTTGATTCCTTCCCCGAGGGCATTCGCAAGAGCGGAAGCATCGAGTATACGCCCGAACAGCGTCCGCTTTCCTTCCTTTGCTGGATCTACAAGGAGGTCGCGACGGGTAAGGAGACGGTGTTCAACGCGCTTCGCCTGGACAGCGAGGGCTATATCCATACCGATCAGAACGGTAAGGAAAAGAGCGACGTGCGGCTTGAGACCGGAAAATGGTACAACATCCGTTGTGTCTTTTCACCCAAGAACGGCGCGTGCGAGATGATCGTTGACGGCGAGAGAGTGCTGGAGTTCAGCATTGAGCGTTACGATGCAAAAAAATATATTTCCAGCGCCGTGCGCTACTTTGACGGCTATTACAACTGGGGGGTCAGGATGAAAAATCTGATCGTCAAGACCGACAGTAACTATACGGTGGAGATCAAGCGAGAGGCCGCGGCCGACTATCTGGGCTACCAGACCGCGAAGCCGACGGACGGCACGTTTTCGGCGCGCCTGGTGTTTGGTCTGAACAGTACCGACTATAACCGCGTCGGCTATGAGGTCATTTATCTTGCCAAGGACGAGGACGGCAACATTGTGGCCGAGACCCTTTCCAAAAAGGAAAAGGTGATCTACGAGTCCATTCTGGATGCGGACGGCAACTCCTGCAACGTGAAGGACACCTTTGGCTACGCGTATGCGGCGGCCATTGAGATCCCGGAGCTTCCGTTTGACCCGTTGAGCGGCGGCTTCCAGCTGGTGGTACGCCCCTTTGTGCTCGGTATGGACGGCATTCGCCGCTACGGACGCGCGACCACGCTTTACAATACCTCCGAGACGGACGAGGACGGATACCCGATCTTTGACCGAATGAACGTGAGCAAGACCGTGATCGGGGCAACGGATGATACCTACATTTTCAACGGAAGCGGTGACCGCAAGATGGCGGATTACGGCGCCGAAGCGCTTTTGTCGATCCGAAACCCGGGCGGCGAGCAATCCAGCCAGTACCGCGCGGCTTACTTCAAGTTCAAGCTGAGCGAGGACGTGGTTAATATGCTGGAGACCGCCTCCTCCGCTACGCTTCGCGTGTATATGAACTCGCACGAGAACAACAGCACCCGAAAGGCCTACGACCTGATGGTACACGGCGCGGGTACGGGCTGGAGTGAGTCGGAGCTGAATTACAGCAACAGTCAGGCGCTGGCGCCCGCTTACGACAAGATCTACGAGGGTCCGTATGAGCTGGGCAACTACTTCACGGTGGACGTTTTGGACTATCTGTGTGAGCAGATCATCGATGAGGACGGCACCAAGACTGTGGCCTTCCGTCTGACCACCACGGCTCACGATGACGTCATTGCTGCTTATATTGCCTCCAAGGAGTCGGACTATGAGCCGATCCTTGAGATCAAGAACTCGATGTATGAGCAGGAGCTCAACCTCTCCAAGCTTGCCAATGCCGGCTACGAGCCCTGGGGCTATGCCGAGTACCTGGTGAACGATTGGTTTGACAACCTCAGAGACAAGGTGTATCCCAAGGACGCCAACGGCGATCTCATTTATTATGACGATTACGGTACCTTCACCTCCGAGGGCTACGGCGAATCCTCGCCCGCCGGCGATTACACCGTGCCCGTCAAGTGGAAGCACGGTACGATTTGGACAAGAGAGGCGACAAACGGATATCAGGTGACCGAGAACAAGTGGGAGACTGCGCGCTTTGCCCGTACGCTAAGCACTCTTGGCTCGAGCACGGCGGTCAACTTCCTGGAGACCGACCTTGGTGGGCTGATCACCGAGTACGACGTGTACGGCGGCATTACCAATGCCGGCTTCACGGGGCAGGCAACCGGCTTCTTCCACACCGAAAGACACGGGGAGCGCATCTACGTGATCGACCCCTTGGGCAACCCCTTCTTTGCGGTGGGCGTTAATACCGTAAATCTTGGTGCAACACAGAACCAGAAGGACTACACCATAGCCGCCTACGGTCTTGAGGAGGTTTATTTTGAGCGCATTACCCGTTCGCTTCGGGAAATGGGCGTAAACCTTACTGCCGAGAGTCCGCAGGATGACCTTCTTAATGTGGAAAACGGGCTTTCCTGCGTGGTCAATTTGAATCTGATGGTCAACTATATGTCGAAGATCGGATATAAGAGCGACTACGTCTTCAATGCCTTTGACCCCGACTTCGTAAGAGAGGCCAACGAGCAGGCGGCGTCCATCATTACCGGCGGCGGTTATGCCGAGAATTCGCGTGTATTCGCGTACACGACCGATAACGAGCTTCCCTCGGGCAACGATATTTTGACACGCTATCTGATGCTTAAGCCCGACGAGGATACGTCGGTAAGCTTCTCGTACGCTACGGCATGGGCGTGGCTGGCAAGAAGAATGAACACTCCAAATCCCACGTTGGCCGAATACAGCCGGTCGCCCGAGCTTGCGCAGATGAACAGTGAGTTCCTTTGCTTCCTTTACAGTACATATTACCGCATTTCGCGTGATGCCATCAAGGCGGTTGACCAAAACCATATGTATATCGGCTCACGTGTCAACGGCACCTGCTATACCGACGAGGGCTATCACAGAGCCGCAGGCTACTTCCTTGATGTGATCTCCGTGAACCTTTACAACGGTCTCAGCCCCGCGGCTTCCATTCTTACCGATTTCTACCGCAACACGGGCAAGCCCTTCATGGTGACCGAGTTCTTCGCCAAGGGTATGGATTCGATGGATGCCAACGGCTTTAAGCTTGCCAACTCCACGGGCGCCGGTATCCTTGTGTATACGCAGGAGGACCGAGCCGAGTATTATGAGCACTATACGATGAATCTCTTGCAGGCCAAGGCGTGTGTGGGATGGGTATGGTACCGATTCCGCGATAACGACCAGGGCATTTACAGTACGGGTGATAACAAGATGATCATGCTTCACGTGGACTATACGCTGCGCGAGCCGACCACCTTTATGGATGAGGAGGGGAACATCCTTCCCGTGGCCGAGGTTGGGGACTACGTAACCGTCTACACGGGTGAGAAGATCGCCTCCAACCAGAACATCAACAAGGGCTTCTTCAATTCCGATTTTTCGTCGGTCGTTACGGTTTATGAGTACGGTAAGGACGGCACGCTGATCCGCTCGATGGGCTACGAGATCGAGAAGCCCGAGAGCGAGGACGTGGCTGACGGAACGCAGCTTGTCGGCAAGGACGGCACGGTATACATCACGGGAACGGTGAAGGGAGCCGATGGCGGCTACACCGAGACCGTGCTTACGGTCTACGAAGGAAAGTATCTGGCGCTTGCCCGCTCGATCCGCAAAATGAGCGATCATTTGATCGGTCTTATTGAGTATTTTTCCGAGGAATAATTTTGGAGGGTCCTGCCGATTTGGCAGGACCCTTTGCGTCTTGTTATATATATCCAAAAACAGTAAGAGAACTCTGTCAAAAACCGCCAAAAATCAAACGACTTTTGGCGGTTTTATTGACAAATTCTTTTTAGAATGTTATACTTTATGTGATTATAAATCATCGGAATTTTCAAGATTTAAGGAGAATGAACTTGATGAAAAATGTGATGGCAAAGGCCGCTCGGCTGCTTCTGGTCGCGGTGCTTATGGCGGTGACCCTGCTTGCCTGTATGCTGGCGGCGTCGGCGGAGGATCTGGAATGGAATCTGCTGACCGATACCGACTCGGGCTACCGTATCCGACACGCGCATACGCCGTATAAGAGTGGCACGGAGGCCGACGGCACGCCGTATATGTATAACCAGAACGGCAAGCCCAACGGCATGTATATTTATGACGATCAGAACATTCTGGGAAGCTTCAGCACCTTCTCGCTGGAGGGAGATTTTTATTTTGACTCCTTCCCCACGGGCACTCGCCCCGAAAAAGATGCCGTGCACACACCCAAAACGCGTCCGCTTTCCTTCCTGTGTTGGTTGTATAACGATATCGAGACGGGGGTTACCACGGAGTTTAACGCGCTTCGTATCGATGACGAGGGCTATCTGTATACCGAGAACGATGCGGTCGGAAAGACCGATGTGCAGCTTGAGACCGGAAAATGGTACAACATTCGCTGCGTTTTCTCTCCCAGAAACGGCGCGAGTGAGATCTTTATCAACGGCGAGAAGGCTCTGGACTTCAGCTTTACGCGTTTTGAGATGACCAAGCACGTCTCGGGCGGTGTTCGTTATTTTGACGGCTATTATAACTACGACGTCAAGATGAAGAACCTCTTAGTCAAGACCAACAGTGAGTATACGCTTTCGCTCTCCCGTGAGAAGTCGGCCGAGTTTTTCGGCTATCAGACCACAATGCCGGAGGACGGAACCTTTTCGGCACGCTTGCTTTTGAGCCTGGACAGTCTGGATTATAACCGCGTCGGCTACGAGGTGATTATGCTTGGCTACGACGTGGATGGAAATCTCGTTTCCGAGGGTCTTTCGGCAAGAAGCAAGGAGGTTTATGACTGCCTGCTTTCGTCCGACGGCATCTTCTACACCGCGGATGAGTTCGGCATTCCCTATATGGCGGCGCTGAAGATCGAGGATCTGCCCGCCGAGCCGACGGGCGACTTCTTTGAGCTGGTGGTGCGCCCCTATGTGCTCGGTATGGACGGCATTCGCCGCTACGGACTTTCGACCTCACTGACCTACACCTACGATTTTGATGAAGAGGGCTATCCCTTGCTTTCCAAGGCGCAAGGAAAGAGGATCACGGTAGAGGGTACGGACGATACCTACGTTTACAACAACGAAACGACCCGTTCTGCCAATTACGGCTCGCAGGCTCAGCTTCAGGTCCGCAATCCGAGCGACGAGAGTGCGTTTCTGTTCCGCGCAGCTTACTACAAGTTTACGCTGAGCGCCGAGGCTGTGAAGGCTCTGGATTCGGCGGCAAGCGCCAAGCTTTGCGTTTACATTCAGGCGATGGAGAACAACGCCTCGCGTAAGCGTTACGATATGATGATCCACGCCACGGGCACCGATTGGACCGAGAACGAATTGAATTTCAACAACAGCAAGACGCTTGCCGCGCTACAGGAGGAGCTGTATCACGGCGACTTTGCGGTGGGAAGCTTTTCCGAGTTTGAGATCTTGCCGTATCTGAAGGAGCAGCTGCCCGATGCGGACGGCACGCTGACCGTTTCCTTCCGTTTTACCAACGAGGGACACGCGGATGCGCTTCTTGCGTATTTCTGTGCAAAGGAATCGGGCAACATTCCGCACATCAAGATCGAAAATTCCTTGTATACCATCAATCTGGTTCCCGAAAAGACCTTCAACCACGGCTACGAGCCTTGGGGCTATGCGGAGAGCCTGGTAAACGAATGGTTTGACGACCTGAAGGATAAGATCTACCCGACGGATGAAAACGGAAACCCCCTTTATTACGATGAGTTTGGCCGTTTTGCTCCCGAGGGCTATAATGCTACGGCGGCAACGGGTGATTTCACCCGCGAATTCAAATGGAAGGACGGCACGGTTTGGTCGCAGAATGCGGCAACCGGCTATAAGGAGCCTGACAGTGCCTTCAGCGCCAACAAGTTCGGTCGCACGCTTGCCACGCTCGGTACGAGTACGGCAAACGCCTTCCTTTCCTCGGAATACGCCGATGTGATCACGGAATACGACATTTACGGCGGTATCGCCAATGCGGGCTTTAAGGGCGAGGTGACGGGCTATTTCCATACCGAGAAGATCGGGGAGAGAATCTACATCATAGACCCCCTTGGCAATCCCTTCTTCGCAATGGGTGCTAATACCGTTTGTATCGGCGACTCCTTCAATCATCCGGGCTATTCGGTTGCCAAGTACGGCGACGAGGCCGGCTTCTATAAGGGCATCTCGGCCGAACTGAAGGAGTCGGGCGTCAACCTTGTGTGGGTGGCACCGCAGGCTGACAACGATCAGCTTCTCCGCGTTAAGGACGGTCTTTCGGTGGTGGTTTCGGTCAAGGGTGTTGGCTCATATATGTCGGAGCTCGGACGCTCACAGGTGAGTGAGGGTCTGTATCCGCACAACAACACCATCAACGTATTTGATCCTGACTTTGTCACCTCAACCTTTAAGAAAAATGCGGAGCTGATCATCGAGGGCAGCTATTCCACGCTTCCGCGCGTCTTTGGCTACATTGCAGACAACGAGCTTCCCTCGGGCGTGACGCTTCTGGAGCGCTATCTGACGCTGGATACCGCCGAGCCGACCAACGCCTTCTCCTACGCGACGGCGTGGGCGTGGCTGGCAAGACGTATGGATACCGCGTATCCGACGCTTGACGCGTATCGGAGCTCGCCCGACAAGGACGCGATGAACAGCGAATTCCTCAGCTTTATGTATGCCAGAGCTTATAAGGTCATCGGCGATTCCATTCGTGCAGTCGACCCCAATCATATGTATATGGGCTCGCGCGTGCACGGTCTTTGCATGACCAACGAGGGCTATCTCCGCGCGGCGGGACACTTCCTGGACATTTTGACCGTTAACCTTTACGGCGGTCTCAATCCGAATGCCGAGACCATCTCCAACTTCTACCATTATTCGGGTATCCCCTTCATCGTGACCGAGTTCTTTGCCAAGGGTATGGATGCCGTTGACGCTAACGGCTACCCGCTTGCCAACTCGACGGGCGCGGGTATTCTGGTGGAGACGCAAAAGGACAGAGCCGATTACTACGAGCATTACGCGCTGGCTATGCTGGAGGCAAAATCCTGCGTGGGTTGGACGTGGTACCGCTTCCGCGATAACGACCAAGGGGTGTATCAGCCGGTCGGCAGCGACCAAAAGCTGATCATGCTGTATATGTATTATGGCGAGAATCCGCGCCCGTTTACCTTTATGGACGTGGAGACCGGAAAGATCCTTCCGGCGTCCCAGGTGGGCGAGTACACAACCGTTTACCGTGGCGAGGCGCTGGCATCCAACCAGAATGTCAATAAGGGTCTTTACAACAGCAATATGTCTACAACCGTCACGGAGTATACCTATGACAAGAACGGAAAGCTCCTGAGCTCCGAGGTCTTTGCGGTGCGATCGCACTACGATGACGAGGCAAGAGAGGGCGACCTTCTGATCTCGACTGACGGAAGGACCGCTTACATCATCGGCCGTCAGGACAACAACGACGGATCTTACACCGAGACCGTGATGACTACCTACGAGGGAAGATACGTGGAGCTTACCGCGGCCATTCGCTCGATCGGCGACCATCTGATGGGTCTTGTGAAATACTTCGACGCAAAATAAAACAAAAATTGGGGCTGTTACAAGAATTGAAAACAGCCCCATATGCACAGATTTTTGAATATGGGGGCAACCATGAAAAAGCAGATTCGGCATGAGCTTTTGGGAGCCGAGGCCTTTTGCCGCGAGTCGGTGGCGGAGTGTCTGGGGTATTTCTTTACAAAGACTGAAAAGGAAGGATTTGACCTCCGACTTTGCTTTGGACAAAAAAGCAGGAGCGTGAGCTACGAGGCTCTCCTGATCTCCTACAAAGAAAACGGCGTCCGCCTTTGCACACGGCTTACCGACCGACTAACGGTGGAAACGCGAAAAATCACAGGCGCATATGCGACGGTGCAAACGCTTGCCTTTGACGTGCTTCCGTTTGACGGAGAGGGGCAGTTTGAGCTGGTCGTCCGTCCGTATACCGTGGGAAAGGATACGCTTCGCCGTTATGGCGAGACGGTGCTCTTGGGCTACGCGGGCAAGAGCGGAGCCGATGGCGAGCCGCTCCTTGAGATCAAGGAGGGGGTCTCCCTCCGCGCGGGAGCATCGGATGACACCTATGTTTTCAATAAGGACGAATACAGACACTCGGACTTCGGCGGCGAGGCGCGCCTTCCCGTTCGAAATACGGGGGATGAGGACTCGGATCTTTTCCGCGCCGCGTACTTTAAGTTCACGCTGGAGGCGCCGGTGGTACGGGCGCTGGACAAGGCGGCGACCGCCAAGCTTTGCGTGTATACGGGTGGCACCGAAGGTCACCCCGCGCGCAGAAAGTACGATATGATGGTGCACGCTACCGATGCGGCTTGGAGCGAGCACGGCTTGAATTATGCCAATCATAAGGAGCTGGCCGCGGTGGGTGAAAAGCTTTATCAGGGCGCGTTTTCGGGGGGACGTTATTTTGCGGTGGACATCTTGTCCTACCTCAAGACCCAAGCACCGAATGCGGACGGAACGCTTACCGTTTCCTTCCGTTTGACCAACGAGGGGCACGAGGATGCTTTGATGAGCAACTGGTATCCCAAGGAGTCCGACAAACCGCCCTACATCGAAATTTGCGATTCGCTTTATACCCTCAAGGCCGACCTTGAACCGACTGAAAATGTCGGCTACGAGCCGTGGGGCTATGCCGAGTCCTTGGTGGACGAGTGGTTTGGTGTGCTGAGGGATAAGATCTATCCGAGAGATGCGGACGGAAACCTTTTGTATTATGACGAATTTGGTATGCTTGCGCCTGAGGGCTATGGCGCCACCGAGCCGAAGGGGGATTTCCGACGAGAGCTCAGGTGGAAAAACGGCACAGTCTGGACATCGGACCCTGAAACCGACTTCCGCGTGACCGAGGATGCGTGGGAGAAGGGAAAATATGCGCGCACGCTGGAGACGTTGGGCACGAGCACGGGAAAGGCATTTCTTTCCTCGGAGCATGCGGTGCGTTTTTCGGAATACGATGCCTACGGCGGCATTACCAATGCCGGCTTTCGGGGGGAGGCCACGGGCTATTTCCATACCGAGCAGCACGGCAAGCGCGCTTACATCATCGATCCGCTTGGCAATCCCTTTTTTGCCTTCGGTGTCAATACCGTTTGTCTTGGCGATGATCGGAATCACAAGGAATATTCACTCAAAAAATACGGCAGCAAGCAGAAATTCTATCGGGAGATCTCGGCTTCGCTTAAGAAAACGGGCGTGAACAACACCTGGGTTTCTCCGGACACTGACGAATTGCTGAAGGTAAAGGATGGTCTGGCAGTTGCCGTTACGGCGGTCGGTGTCGGACGCTATATGGGCAAGCTGGGTCGCTCGCAGGTGTGGGAGGGCGTATATCCGCTCAACAACACCATCAATGTGTTTGATCCCGACTTTGTTCGTCACACCTACACCGAAAACAGGAAAAAGATCCGAAAGGGCGGCTATGCCAAAATGTCGCGCGTTTTTGGATACGTTTCGGACAACGAGCTTCCCTCGGGCTATACCATTCTGGAGAGGTATCTGACGCTGAACCCGGAGGAGCCGACGGCGGCCTTCTCATACGCTACGGCGTGGACCTGGCTTTCCCGGCGGCTGGGCATAGCGGCACCCACGCTTGCGGACTATCAGTGCCATCCCGATTACGCGGCCATCAACAGCGAATTTCTCAGCTTTGTTTACGCCAGATATTACGGCACGGTGCGAGAGGCGATTCGCGCGGTTGACCCGAATCATATGTATATGGGTGCGCGCGGTTGTTATACCTGCCTTACCGACGAGGGACACCACCGCGCGGCGGGCTACTATTTGGATATCGTTACCGCCAATCTTTACGGAGGCTTAAATCCCGATGCCAATACCGTGTCCAATTTCTACCGATTCTCGGGTAAGCCGTTTATGGTGACCGAGTTCTTTGCTAAGGGTATGGATGCCATTGACGCGAGCGGCTACAAGCTGGCAAACTCCACGGGAGCGGGCATTCTGGTACAAAACCAGGAGGATCGCGCGGCATATTTTGAGCATTACGCGCTCACCATGCTGGAGGCGGGTCCCTGCGTGGGTCTTGTGTGGTACCGCTTCCGTGATAACGATCAGAGCCTTTACCGCAAGGTGGGCGGGGGCGACCCTCTCTATATGCTGCACGTGATCTACGGAAAGGACGCGCACGCCAACACCTATACCGACGGCAAGGGCAAGATTTTCCTTGCGAGCGAGCTGGGCGAGCTTGAGGAGATCTATCACGGCGAGTCCATGGCATCCAATCAGAACGTCAACAAGGGCATTTACAACAGCAATCTTTGCTCGACGGTCACGGTGTATACCCATAAAGACGGTGTGCCGATCGACAGCATGGGATATGAGGTCGAGACACCCGAGAGTGCCGATCCTGCCGAGGGTACGGTGCTGAAGGCGCTCACAGGGGGAAAGACTTTTACGGTCGGAAAAGCGCAGAACGCGGACGGAACGGTTACCCATACGGTGCTCACCACCTATGAGGGAAGATACGTTGCCCTTTCGGATGCCATCAAGTCCGTCAGCGATCACGCAATGGGAATTATCGAGTATTTTGACAAATAAGAAGGAGATAGGTTATGGAGATCAAACGTATATCGGAACTGGAGGAACACGAGGTCTTTGTGCGCGAGAGCGCGGGCAAGTTTTTGAGCTATAAGACCGAAAAGAAGGCAAACGGAACGTTTGACGCCGCGTTTTGCTTTGCTATCGGTAAGGTGGAGCAAATGACCTGGCGGTGTGACGTTACCCTGATGCAACGGGGCGGCGGCGAGGCGCTTGTGCGCGATCTTTCGGCGGCCGAGGTGTCGTTGGGCGATGCGTGCGCCACGCTCAGGCTGTGTGAGCTCCCGACAGAGGCGTTCGAGCTTCTGATCCGCCCGTACACGGTGGATGCGGAGGGAATGCGCTACTACGGTATGACCTGCATTTTCTACCATCAAGGTAAGGTGGACGAGAAGGGAGAACCGCTCTTTTCCACGATCCCGCGCGAGGCGTGCCGCATTGTCGCCTCGGAGGACACCTTTATCTTCAACGAGGAAGGCTTTACGCAGACCGATCACAGCGATCAGCTTCTGCTTCAGATCCGCAACACGGGCGACGAGAATTCAAGCCTTTACCGTGCGGCGTATTTCAAGTTCACGCTTGATCCCGAATCGGCAGAGGCGCTGGAAACCGTAGCGTCGGCCAAGCTGCGCCTGTTCGTTTTCAAACCGGAAGACAACGCCGCACGTAAGATTTATGATCTTACGGTGCACGGTACCGATGCCGCATGGCAGGCATCGGAGCTCAATTACAGCAATTTCCGTGCGATCGCCGCCGATCGCGCACTGCTGGCCGAGGGCATTCATTGCGAGAGCGGTTGCTTTAAGGTTGACATTCTTGATTATCTTCGCGCTCAGAAGCGGAATGCCGACGGCAGTCTTACCGTGTCCTTCCGCGTGACCAACGAGGGACACGAGGATGCACGCGTTCTCTTCCTGAATTCGGTGAAGAAAGAGTTCAGCAAGCCGATGATCGAGCTTGGTTACTACAATTCGGTGGATTACAACCTTTCCACAGCCAAACACGACGGTTTTGAGCCGTGGGGTTATGCCAAAATGCTGGTAGACGAGTGGTTTGACGATCTTCGGGACAAGATCTATCCGCGTGATGCCGAGGGCAACCTCATTTATCACGATGAGCTTGGAAAGCTGGAGCCCTATGGCTACGCGATGGATCAGCCGATGGGTGATTTTACGCGTCCGATGGATTGGAAATACGGCTCGCGCTGGCTGAGGAAGGGCGGCATTTGCGGTGAGGAGACCTGGAAAAAGGACAAATACGCGCGCACGCTGAGCACGCTTGGCGTAGCGTCGGGCAGGCCCTATCTCGATTCGCCAAAGGCCAAGGTGACGTATGAGCGTGACACCTACGGCGGCATTGTCGGCACCGACATCAAGGGAAAGGCGACGGGCTTCTTCCATACCGAAAAGCACGGCGTGCGCACTTATATCATTGACCCGCTCGGCAACCCCTATTTTGCCATCGGTGTCAACTCCGTGTGCCTTGGCGACAATCAGAACCTCAGAGACTATTCAATCGAAAAATACGGCGATCGTGAGACCTATTTCAAGGAGATCACAGCGTCGCTGAAGGATATGGGCATCACCATCAACCACCTGGGCGAGAATCTTGATCTGCTGAAGCAAGAGGATGGCCTTGTCAACGTGGTGGGACTGTCGGTCGTGGGCGCGTATATGCGTACGATGGGACGCTCGCAGATCTCCGAGGGTGTATATCCGCACAACAACACCATCAACCTGTTTGATCCCGATTTCGTCAAGTGCTCGCACGAGGTGGTCGGTGCAAGGATCCGCGAGGGCGGCTTTGCCGAGATGGATCGTCTGTTTGGCTATACCACCGACAACGAGCAGCCCTCGGGCATCGACATTTTGGAGCGCTATCTGACGCTGGATACCTCCGAGCCCACCAACGCCTTCTCCTATGCGACGGCGTGGACCTGGCTGGAGAGGCGGATGGGCTGCCTGCTTCCCACGCTTGAGGCGTATCAGAGCTTGCCGGAGTACGCCGAGATCAACAGCGAGTTCCTTGGCTTTATGTACGGGCGCTACGGCAAGGTGGCCAGGGAAGCGGTGGAGTCGGTGGACAAAAACCATATGCTGATCGGCTCGCGCGTTAACGGCAACTGCCCCAAGGACGAGGGCTATCTCCGCGCGGCGGGCTATTATCTCGATCTCATTACCACCAACCTTTACGGCGGTCTCAACCCGAGTGCCGAGACCATTACCAACCTCTACCGCTATGCGGGCAAGCCCTTTATCGTGACCGAGTTTTACGCCAAGGCCATTGACGCCATCGATGCCAACGGTTATCCGCTGGCAAACTCCACGGGTGCGGGCTTCCTTGTCAACACGCAAAAGGATCGTGCCGATTTCTACGAGCACTACGCGCTGGCGCTTATTGAGTCGGGCGCGTGCGTGGGCTGGACGTGGTACCGCTACCGCGATAACGATCAGGGTCTGTACCGAGAGAAGGGTAAGGACAACGAAATGTATATGTGCTTTGTGACTTACGGCCGCGATCGGCACGTCAATACCTTTATGGATGCCGGCGTTATCCGTACGGCGGCCGAGGTGGGCGAGTTTGAGGAGGTCTATAAGGGCGAGCCGATGGCGTCCAATCAGAACGCCAACAAGGGCATTTTCACCTGTCGCTTTGAGTCGCTGGTCTCGATCTATCACTACGATAAGGACGGCAAGCTTCTCGGCTCGGAGGGCTATGCGGTCGAAAAGCCCGAGAGTGAGACTCCGCCTGACGGAACGGTGCTGAAGGCGCTTCGGAGTGACGCGCGCTACACCGTCGGCACGGCGATGGATGCCGACGGCGGCTACACCGAGACGGTACTTACCGTTTACGAGGGCAAATACGTGCCGTTGTCCAACGCCATCCGCAAGATCAGCCGCAACGTAATGAACCTTGTCAAGTATTTTGACGAACCGTAAAGCAATAAGCGGGGCGTGTGCCTTTGGGCACACGCCCGTTTTTGGCATCTCGGAGAAAAAACAAAAGGTAAATTATTGTCTATTGCTTATATTGTTTTTTTCTTGCAAAATCGGCGGTTTTTGTGTATAATTAAATGGAAATGTGTCCGATTAGCAAAAAAACAAAGGAAGGGAATCTCTATGAAAGAAACGAAAAAAATGTCAGTCCCTTGTAAGCTGCTTATGACTGCGCTTCTTATGGTAGTTATGGCACTCGGTCTTTTGATGAACGCTTCGGCCGACGATCTTGTATGGAATCTTCTGACCGATGCCGAGGCAGGCTACAAGGTGGAGGACCGCCAGGGAAGCTGGAACCGCCTTGAGGCGGAGGACGGCACGCCGTATGTGTCCAACTACAAGAAGGGTGCGTTCTTTATCTGGGATGACAACAACATCCTCGGTACCTACCGCACCTTCTCGCTGGAGGGAGATTTCTATTTCCATGCATTCCCGACGGGCGTGCGTGACGCACAGAACTATACGCCCGAGCAGAGCCCGCTTTCCTTCCTTTGCTGGATCTATGAAAACAATACCACGCAGACCCCGACCCGATTTAATGCGGTTCGCATTGACAGCAAGGGATATCTGTACACGGGCAACGACGGCGCGGGTAAGACCGACATTCAGCTGGAGCTGGGAAAATGGTACAACATCCGCTGTGTCTTTACGCCGCAAAGCGGCATCAGCGAGATGTTCATCAACGGCGAAAAGATGTTGGATTTCAACATTGTTCGCTTTGACCCCAAGGTGTACTCCTCGTATGCCGTTCGCTATTTCGATAACTATTTTGACACCTGGCAGGTGGAGATGAAGAACCTCATTGTCAAGACCGACAGTGAGTACACCATCGAGCTCAAGCGCGAGCCGGCGGCGGATTACGTGGGATATCAGGTGACAAAGCCCGAGGACGGGAAATTTTCGCTTCGCACGGTGCTTGGCGTCAACGATCTCGGCTACAACCGCATCGGCTACGAGGTCATTCTTCTGGACACCGACGACGAGGGCAGGCTGGTGGCGGATACGCTGGGCGCCCGCAGTAAGGTGGTTTACGAGGCGGTTTGCGATTCGCTCGGCAACACGTATTCCGCTAAGGATAGCTTTGGCTACAACTATCTGGCGGCACTTCGGATAGACGATATTCCCGTTTGGCCGACCGGCGCAGCACTTGAAGTGGTGGTTCGTCCGTACGTTCTCGGTATGGATGGCATTCGCCGCTACGGCAATTCTGTCACACTTTCGTATGACGGTCAGCGGGATGCGGACGGCTATCCCGTTCTGGAGGCAAAAAAGAGTCGCACACTCTCGGTGGCGGCTACCGACGATACCTATATTTACAATCACGGCGGAAGCGGACTTACCGCATTTGGTGCTGAGACCACGCTTTACGTCAAGAATACGGGTGACGTCAATACGTACGATTATCGGGCGGCCTATGTTCAGTTCACCCTGGATGCCGATGCCGTAAAGGCGCTGGACTCGGCGGTTTCCGCCAATCTCCGCGTGTACGTCAAGAGCGTAGAGGGCAAGGACGGTGACCTCATTGTTCACGCCGCCGACAGCAACTGGAAGGAGAACACGCTGACCTACAAATCGCATACGGATAGCAACCGTATGGGTATTACGCAAGATCTGGTCTATGAGGGTCCCTTCAAGCGAGAGGGCTATATTTCCGTCGACGTTCTCGGATATCTGCGCGAGCAGATCGTGGCCGAGGATGGAACGCTGACCGTGTCCTTCCGTATCTCCAATGCGGGCGGCACCGATGCGGCGCTCATCAGCCTGCGCTCCAAGGAGTCGGGCTATGCGCCGACGATCGAGATCAAGAATTCGATGTATGACCTTTCGCTCAATTACGGCAAACTGGCCAATGTGGGCTACGAGCCCTTCGGCTATGCCGAAATGCTGGTGGACGAGTGGTTTGGCGGCCTTCGGGATAAGATCTATCCGAAGGATGCAAGCGGAAACGTCATCTATTACAATGAGTTGGGTACGCTTGCTCCCGAGGGCTATGCCGCCGCGGATGCGGTGGGAGATTTCTCGCAGGAGATCGTGTGGAAATACGATACCGTGTGGACCAACAAGGCGGCAAACGGCTATAGAGTGACCGATGCGGAATGGGAAAAGCAGAAATTTGCTCGCACGCTCAGCACGCTCGGCACGAGCTCGGCCAATAAATTCCTGGAATCGAGCTATGCGGAGACAGTCTCCGAGTACGATATTTACGGCGGCATTACCAACGCCGGCTTTACGGGCGAGGCCACCGGATTTTTCCATACCGAGAAGCACGGCGTGCGCACGTATATCATCGATCCGCTTGGCAATCCCTTCTTTGCGGTCGGTATGAATGACGTGAGCATCGGCTTTACGGCCAACCAGAAGGCGTATTCGCTGAACACCTTTGAAACAAGAGAAAATTACTTTGAAGAGATCACCGCCTCGCTGAAGGAGATGGGCGTCAATGTGGCCTTTGAGAGCGACTACGCCGCCCTTCTTGAGGTGGAAAACGGGCTTCCCGCGGTGGTATCGCTTCCCGGTCTTCGCCGCTATATGGCCTCGATCGGACGTGAGCAGGTCAGCGAGGGCGTGTTCCCGTTTAACAATACGCTGAACGTTTTTGATCCCGACTTTGTAAAGAGCATGAACAGCATCATTCCCGAGGCCATCACGGCGGGCGGCTATGCCGAAAATCCGCAGGTTTTCGGATACACGGTGGATAACGAGCTTCCTTCGGGCAAGGACATTCTGGAGCGTTACCTGATGCTTAGTCCCGACGAGGATGCCGGCAACGCCTTTTCGTATGCCACGGCGTGGACCTGGCTGGCCAGACGGCTGGACAATCCCGTCCCCACGCTGGCGGACGTGCAGGAATCGCCCGATCGCGCGGCGCTTAACAGTGAATTCCTCGCCTTTGTGTACGCGAGAAATTACGGCGTCATCCGCGATGCGATCCGCGAGGTCGACCAAAATCATATGTATCTCGGATCGCGCGCACACGGCCTTTGCTATACCGACGAGGGTTATCATCGGGCGGCAGGCTACTATCTGGACGTTCTGACCATCAACCTCTATGGCGGTATGAACCCGCTTACCACCACCATTTCGGGCATCTACCGAAATTCGGGCAAGCCCTTTATCGTGACCGAGTTCTTTGCCAAGGGTATGGATGCCATTGACGCCAACGGCTTCAAGCTTGCCAATTCCTGCGGTGCCGGCATCGTGGTCGAGACGCAGAAGGAGAGGGCCGATTACTACGAGCACTACGCGATGGCACTTCTGGAGTCCAAAGCGTGCGTGGGCTGGGTTTGGTACCGCTTCCGTGATAATGACCAGAGCCTTTACAGCACGGGTAGCAATACGCTCATTATGCTTTACGTGACCTATGGCGAGCTTCCGACGGCGCACACCTTTATGGATGAGAACGGAAACATTCTGCCTGCCAAGGATCTCGGCGGTATTTACTACACCACGTACTGGGGCGATGCGATGGCCTCCAACCAGAACATCAACAAGGGCGTGTATAACAACAATTTCAGCTCGACCGTTACGGTTTACACCTATGACCCAAGTGGAAAGCTGATCGACTCGATGAGCTGTGAGGTGGAAACGCCCGAAGGCGAGAATCTTGCGGACGGAACGATTGTGACGGCGCTCAAGGACGGCAGAACCCTTACGCTCGGTACGGTAACGGGCAACGACGGCAGCCGTACCGAAACGGTGCTAACCGTTTACGAGGGCAAGTATCTGGCGCTTTCGGGTGCGATCAAGAGCATCAGCGACCACATTATGGGGCTTGTGGAGTATTTTGATGCAAACGAGAACGAGTGAGAAAGGACAGTACTATGAGGACAGCAACCATTCCCGAGATGGCGAAAAACGAGGCGTTTTGCCGTGAGAGCGTGGTTTCGTATCTCGGATACGAGGCCGAGCTTGGCGACGGTGCATTCGACCTGCATCTTGCCTTCGGAGGCGCGACCGGCGGTGGACTTACCTTCGAGGCGGCGATCTTAACCGAGGGGGAGGACGGTCTCCCCACGTCGGCTTCACTTGAAGCAACCCTTGAGCGCGAGGGTGACCGCGCGCTTCTTACGGTTGCCTCGCTTCCGACGGCGCCGAAGGGCGGCGCGTTTGAGCTTGTGGTGCGCCCCTTTGTGACGGGTGCGCACGGACTTCGCCGCTACGGCGAGAGCGTGATACTGTACTACGGCGGCAAGGCGGCGACCGACGGCACGCCGATCTTAAGCACAACGCCCGAGGAAACGGTGGCCGTGGTTGCCACCGACGATACCTTTATTTTCAACGAGGACAACTATCAGCACCGCACCGCCAATTTCGGCAAGGTGGATAAGCTTCACGTCCGCAACACGGGTGACGTGGACACCGATCTTTACCGCGCATCCTATTTCAAGTTTACCTTGAATGCCGAGGAAGTGGCGCTTCTTGATGCGGGTGTGCCCGCAAAGCTTCGCCTTTTCGTGATGGGCACCGAGCATAAGCCCACAAGAAAGCTTTATGATCTTGCGGTGTACGCCACCGACACGAAGTGGTCGGAGGAGGAGCTGAATTACAACAATCACCGCGAGCTTGCGGCCACGGGTGAGCTTCTGGCAAAAGACATTCATTGCGAGGGCGGATATCTCAGCGTGGATATCGTTCCGTATCTCAAAAAGCAGACGCGCGGCGCTGACGGAAGCATTACGGTCTCCTTCTGCCTCACGAATGAGGGACACGAGGACGCGATCGTTGTGTTCGTAAGCTCGAGGGAATCGAGCTACGGCAAGCCGATCATCGAGTTCGGTCGACCGCCGCTTGGGTCGGTGGAATTCAATCTGCCGCAGGCCGAAAACAACGGCTTTGAGCCGTGGGGTTATGCCAAAACGATCGTGGACGAGTGGTTTTCGGGTCTTCGGGACAAGATCTATTCGAAGGACGAAAACGGTAGGCTGATCTACCACGATGAGCTTGGCACGCTTGCCCCGAAGGGCTACGCCGCAACCGAGCCGACGGGCGACTTCACCCGCGAGATGAAGTGGATTCCCTCGTGCATCTGGACCGAGGACGGCGGACAGACGGGCTTTGAAGAGAGCAAGGCAGAGAAGTACATCCGCACGATCGAGACCTTGGGAAGCTCCGAGGGCAAGCCCTTTATGGAGACTCCTTACGCCAAGAAGGTGGAAAAGGATGTGTACGGCGGCATTGCTAACGCCGGATGGAAGGGCGAGGCCACGGGCTTCTACCACACCGAAAAGCACGGCGTTCGCACCTACATCATTGACCCTTTGGGCAACCCCTTCTTCGCCATCGGTATCAACACCGTTTGCTTTGGCGATTCGGACAACCATAAGCACTATTCGCTGGACAAGTACGGCGATAAGAAGACCTATTACCGCGAGATCTCGGCTTCGCTGAAGGAGATCGGCTTCACCATCAACCATCTGGGCGACGTGGACGAGCTTCTCCGCGAGGAAAACGGTCTTGCCGTGGTTGTGGGTACGGGTGTGATCCGCCCCTATATGAACAGCATCGGACGCGCCACACTTTGCGAGGGGCTGTATCCCCACAACAACACCATCAATGTTTTTGACCCGGATTTCGTGAAATTTGCGCGCGAATCCTTGGGCGAGATGATCGAAAAGCAGGGCTATGCCGACAAGGCCAACCTCTTCGGCTACACGACCGACAACGAGCAGCCTGCGGGTCCCGACATTCTTGACCGTTATCTCCTGCTTGACCCCAAGGAGCCGACCAACGCCTTCTCGTATGCTACGGCATGGAGCTTTGTGGCGGCACGCATGGGATGTGCGTGGCCAACGCTTGCCGCATTCCAGAATTCGCCCGAGCACGCCAGGATGAACAGTGAATTCCTTGGCTTTATGTATGCAAGATACAGTAAGGTCTGCCGTGAGGCACTCCTCGCCGCCGACCCCAATCATATGTATATCGGCTCGCGCGTGTTCCACACCTGCCTTACCGACGAGGGCTATCTTCGTGCGGCAGGCTACTATCTCGACATCATCACGGTCAACCTTTACGGCAACGCCAACCCGAGCCTTGAGACCATCAACAACATCTACCGTTACTCGGGCAAGCCGTTTATCGTGACCGAGTTTTATGCCAAGGCATCCGACTCGATCGACGCCAATGGCTTCAAGCTCGCCAACTCCTGCGGCGCGGGACAGGTGGTCGAGACCCAGCAGAACCGCGCGGACTATTACGAGCACTACGCGCTCACGCTTCTGGAGTCGGGAGCCGCGGTGGGCTGGACGTGGTATCGCTTCCGCGACAACGACCAGGGTCTATATCGCAAGGTGGGCACCGACAATACCATGTATATGTGCCACGTGACCTACGGCGTGAAGCGCGGCGCCAACAGCTTCATGGACGAGCAGGGAAGACTTCTGACGGCGGACGAGGTGGGCGAATTTGAGGAGATCTACCGCGGTGAGCCGATGGCCTCCAATCAGAACGTCAACAAGGGCATATACGCCAACCGCTTCACTTCGGTGGTGACGGTGTACGACTACGACAAGGACGGAACACTCATCGATTCGACGAGCGTGATGGTTGAGGATCCGATGAGCGAGCATCCCGTCGACGGCACGGTGCTGCGCGCGCTTTCGGGTGACGCGACCTATACCGTTGGAAGAGCAGAGAAGCCCGATGGCGGCTATACCATGACCCTTCTTACGGTCTTTGAGGGCAAATATATTGCCTTTGCCGAGTCGATCCGTCGTATCAGCGATTACGCCGTGGGAATTTCGGAGTATTTTGCGGCAAACTAACCCAATTTTATCAAACGCTTATGGCGGCACACCCGTGCGCGTCATAAGCGTTTTTTTATATGCGAAATAACCAAGGATGTATTTGTTTTTTTTGTTGAAAAACATTGACAGGGTGACGAAAATATGATAAAATAACACATATATTTTGGGCGTTTTGTTCACAAAAGAGAAAGGGGTTTTTTATGAAAAACAAATTTGTCTTTTCCCGCGCAGTCCGTCTGCTTTTCGTGATCGCGCTTATGGCGCTGATGACGGTGGGAGCTATGGTGTCCGCCTCGGCCGATGACCTTGAGTGGAATCTTCTGACCGATGCCGGCGGTGACTACCGACTGTATGAGGGCGGCTTTGATATCAGGACCGACGAGAATGGGGTCACCTACGCGGAAAACAACGGTGGCAGTGCCACGCTTTACGTGTATGACGACACCAATATGATGGGGTCCTTTATGACCTTCTCGCTGGAGGGTGATTTCTATTTCAATTCCTTCCCGCAGGGCTATCGCGACGGCAAGACGCCCGAGGAGAGCCCGCTTTCTTTCCTTTGCTGGATCTACACCAACATCGGAACGGGAAAACCCGATCGTTTCAATTCGATTCGTATTGACAACAACGGCTATCTGTATACCACCGGCTCGACCACGACCCGTACCGATGTTAAGCTCGAGACCGGCAGATGGTATAATATCCGTTGCATCTTCACGCCCAGAAACGGTATCTGTGAGCTTTGGCTTGACGGCGAGAAGATGTTTGACTTCAAGATTGAGCCCTTCCGTACGAGCAAGTACAGCTCGTATGCCGTCCGTTATTTCGACGGCTTTTACGATTTCTCCGTAAAGATGAAGAATATCCTCGTTAAGACCGATAGCAGCTACGTGGTTGAGCTTAAGCGCGAGCAGTCCGCCGACTACCTTGGCTATCAGGTGGCAAAGCCCGAGGGTGACACCTTCTCGCTTCGCGGTGTGTTCGGCGTGAACGGTGTGGATCATAGCCGCGTTGGTTATGAGGTGCTTCTGCTGGACATTGACGAGGACGGTCAGGTGATTACCGAGTCGATCTCGCACAAGGAGCAGACGATCTACGAGACGGTGCGCGATTCCGCAGGCAACGTTTATAACATCAAGGAGCTTTACGGCTATAACTATGCGGCGGCGCTTGAGATCCCGAACATTCCGATCGAGCCCAACGGTGGCAGTATGGAGATCGTGATCCGTCCGTACGTGCTCGATAATGACGGAATCCGCCGTTACGGTTTGGCACAAACGCTTTATTACATCGGTGAGATCGGGGATGACGGATGTCCCGTGCTTCACAAAAACGACGGCAAGGTCTATACGGTGAACTGCACCGATGATACTTATATCTGGAACAAGGCGGGAAATACGACGGCCGATTACGGTTCCTCGACCATGTATATTTTCCGCAACCCCGGCGACGCCAACAAGGATGGCTATCGTGCGTGCTACTATAAGTTCACGCTGGATGCCGAGACGGTTAAGCAGCTGGAAACGGCGGCTTCGGCCAAGTTCCGTGTTTACATTCCCCGCGTGGATGGAAATGTCAACCGAAAGCTTTACGACATCGTGGTTCACGCGACCGATACCGACTGGGATGAGCATTCGCTCAATTTCCAGAATCACGGCTCGATGGCGGCGGCCAGAGAGCAGGTATATCAGGGTGCGTGCCGCCCGGCGGCCTATTTGACGGCTGACGTGCTTCAGTATCTCATTTCCGAGCCTTTGAACGAGGACGGCTCCTTGACGGTATCCTTCCGTATCACGACCGAGGGTAAGAGCGATGCCCTGGAGGTTTATGCCAACTCCAAGGAGACCAGCTATAAGCCGGTCATCGAGATATCCAACTCGGTGTATGAGGTGGCGACCAATCTGGAAAAGATGGCCAACGTCGGATACGAGCCCTGGGGCTACGCCGAGGCACTTGTGGACGAGTGGTTTGAGGAGCTTCAGTATGAGGTGTGGCTGACCGATATGTTCGGTGAGCCGATCTATCACAGCGAAGAGCCCTTTGCTCCCAACGGTTACGGTGCCAAAACGGCAACCGGTGACTTCACCGTTCCCGTACGCTGGCTCAACAACGGCTTCTGGTCCACCAGCTCCGCTGAGGGCTACAAGAAGGGCGAGAGCTACTTCCGCGGCGACAAGTTTGCACGCACGCTGGCAACGCTGGGTACCAGCACCGCAAACGCCTTCCTTGATTCCGAATATGCCGAGATGCGCGCGACCTACGACAGCTACGGCGGTATTACCAATGCCGGCTTTAAGGGTCAGGCCACAGGCTTCTTCCACACCGAGATGTACAACGGCAGAGCGTATATCATCGACCCGCTTGGCTATCCCTACTTTGCCTTCGGTATGAATGAGGTAGGTATCGGTGGCGGCAATCACGTGAAGTATTCGCTTGACACGTACGGAACCGAGGAAAACTACTACAACGCCATCACTGCCGAGCTTCTCGAGCTTGGTGTCAATACCGCCTTCGTAAGCAACAATAAGGAGCTTCTTGCGGTGGAGGACAGCCTTGCGGTCGCTGTGGGTCTTGACGTTGTCGGTGTATACATGAAGCGCATCGGACGTGCGCCCATTACCGAGGGTGAATTCCCCTTCAACAATACGATGAACGTATTTGACCCCGATTTTGTTACGGTTTCCAATGAGAATGTGGCAAAGCAAATCCTGGCGGGCAACTACGTGGGCAATCCTCACATTTTCGGTTATACGACCGATAACGAGCTTCCCTCGGCGCGCGATCTTCTTTCCAACTATCTGACGCTTAACCCCGCGGAGGAAGCCACCAACGCCTTCTCGTATGCGGTGGCGTGGACGTGGTTAGCCAGACGTATGGAGACCGACAATCCCACGTTGGATATGTATCTCTCCTCGCCCGATCACGATCGTATGGCAGAAGAATTCTTCAGCTTTGTCTATGCGAGATATTACAAGGTGGCAAGGGATGCCATCAGGCTTACCGACCCCGATCATATGTATCTCGGCTCGCGCGTGGCGGGTGACTGTAAGGTCAACGAGGGTTATCACAGAGCCGCCGGCTACTATCTGGATATCCTCACGGTCAACCTTTATGACGGCATGAACCCCGCGGCAACGACCATCACCGATCTGTACCGCAATTCGGGTAAGCCCTTTATCGTAACCGAGTTCTATGCGATGAGCATTGACGCTACCGATGCCAACGGCTGGCTGCTTGCAAGCTCGCACGGTGCAGGTGCTTATACCGAAACGCTGGAGGAGAGAGCGACCTACTATGAGCATTACGTGCTCTCGCTGATCGAGTCCAAGGCGTGTGTGGGCTGGATCTGGTACCGCTTCCGCGATAACGACCAGAGCATTTACCACTCCATCAATCTGAATATGGACGTGATCATGCTTTCCTCTACGGTGGCAGAGATCGCCACACCGCACACCTTCCTGGGTGAGGACGGCGTGATCTATACTGCCGAGCAGGTCGGCTTCTACGATACGGTTTATCAGGGTAACCTGATCAACTCCAATCAGAACAGTAACAAGGGTCTTTACAACAACGATTTCTCGTCGACCGTTACGGTATATAACTACGGTGCAGACGGCAAGCTGATCTCCTCGAAGGGCTACGAGATCGAACACCCCGAGAGCGAGGAGCTTGCAGACGGCACGGTCGTGAACGCCTCGGAGGGCGATGAATTCTTCGAGATCGGCACGGTGACCAATGCCGACGGAAGCTATACAAAGACCGTTCTGACCGTCTATAAGGGAAGATACGTGGCGTTTGCCAAGGCTATCCGCTCGCTGAGCACCTATATGATTGGCTTGATCAACTACTTCGACGCGCAGTAACGCGTATACACTCCGGTTGGAGCAGGCGCCCTGGCATCTGCTCCAACTGCTTTTTAAGGAGAATACCATGAACACACAAAGAAGAAGTTTGCGCCGTGTGCTTGTGTCTCTCGGGATGCTTGTGCTTTTGGTGCTTGGGCTTACGCTTTGGGCCTCGGCCGACGACATCTCGATCAACCTTCTTGCCGATGAGAACAGCGGATACCGCCTGGAGCGGTATCGGTTTGACCTTGCCGAGGAAGAGGACGGTACGGTGTATACCTACAACCGTCCGGGTGAAAATGCCGCACTTTACGCCTACGACGACGAAAACCTTATGGGATCGTATTTCACCTTCTCGCTGGAGGGAGACTTCTATTTTGGCGCTTTCCCAAGCGGTCTTCGCGACGGCACAACGGCGGAGGAAAATCCGCTTTCCTTCCTTTGCTGGATCTATACGCGCCTGGATACGGGCAAGCCCGGTGTTTTCAATTCGCTTCGCCTGGACGGCAACGGCTATCTGTATACGCAGGCCGCCTCGCCTGTAAAGACCGACGTGCAGCTTGAGACCGGAAGATGGTACAACATTCGTTGTGTCTTTACGCCCAAGAACGGCATCAGCGAGGTGTTCATTGACGGCGAAAAGCGGTTTGATTTCAAGATCGAGCCTTACCGTCCCGGCAAATACATCTCTCACGCGGTGCGCTATTTTGACGGCTTCTTTAACTGGGACGTCAAGATGAAGAATCTGTATTTCAAGACCGATAGCAGCTATTCGGTGGAGCTCAAGCGTGAGGCTGCCGCCGATTATATGGGCTATCAGGTCACAAAGCCCGAGGGCGATAGCTTCACCGCGCGCGCGGTGCTGGGGCTGGATAGCCTGGATTACCGCCGTGTGGGCTATGAGACGCTCATTCTCTCGCGTGACGAGGAGGGCAACGTAATGACCGAGTCCCTCTCGGAGGGCACGGCAACCGTATACCAAACGCTTCGCGATGCCGACGGAAATCTGTATAACATCTCGGAGCTTTACGGTCGCAAGTACGCGGCGGCGCTGGAGATCCCGGAGCTTCCGCTCGAGCCGATGTACGCGACCTATGAGATCGTCATTCGTCCGTACGTTCTCGGCAACGACGGCATTCGCCGCTACGGACTTGCCACTACGCTTTATTACATTGGCGAGCAGGACGGGGAAGGGTATCCCATTCTGCACAAGAACGAGGGCAAGATCCTTACCGTCGAGTGTACCGACGATACGTTTATCTGGAACAAGAACGGCTATCAGACTGCCGACCAGGGAAGCACAACGATGATGATGTTCCGCAACCCCGGAACGCCCAACAACGACGGCTACCGCGCGTGCTATTTTCAGTTCACGCTGGACGCCGAGACCGTAAAGGCGCTGGATACGGCGGCCTCGGCCAAGCTTCGCGTTTACATTCCCAGTATTGACTCCAATATCTATCGCAAGCTTTACGACGTGGTGGTTCACGCCACCAAGAGCGGCTGGAACGAGCACGACCTGAATTTCCAGAATCATACGTCCATGGCTACCACGATGGAGCTCGTGGGGCAGGGACCCTGCCGTGCGGCCAGCTATTTCTCCATCGACGTGCTTTCCTACCTCCGCAGCGAGATGGTAAACGAGGATGGTACCATGACCGTGTCCTTCCAATTGACCAGCGAGGGCAAGGGTGACGCGCTCGAGGTCTTTGTGTATTCGCGGGAGACCACCTTCAAGCCGATCCTTGAGATCTCCAATTCCATTTACGAGATCAGCACCAATCTGGATAAGATGGCCAACATCGGCTATGAGCCCTGGGGTTACGCCGAGGCACTTGTAGACGAGTGGTTTGAGGAGCTTCAGTATGAGGTGTGGAACGTCGATATGTTCGGCGAATCGCAGGACCATGAGGAGATCGGTGACTTTGCTCCGAACGGCTACGGCCAAAAGACGGCCGCGGGTGACTTCACCGTGCCCGTAAGCTGGCTGAACAACGGTATCTGGTCTACCAACGAGACCGAGGGCTATATCTACGGAAAAGAGTACCTGCGCAGCGACAAATTCGCACGCACGCTGGCTACGCTTGGTACCAGTACCGCCAATGCTTTCCTGAAGTCCTCGTACGCCGAGATGCGTGCCGAGTACGATTCGTACGGCGGCATTACCAATGCGGGCTTTACGGGTGAGGCAACCGGCTTCTTCCACACCGAGGTGCATAACGGAAGATGCTATATCATTGACCCGCTTGGAAATCCGTACTTCGCGTTCGGTATGAACGAGGTAGGGCTTGGCGCCGACAATCACATTGGCTATTCGCTGGACGCATACGGCTCCGAGGAGAATTTTTACAAGCAGATGACCGCGGATCTTCTGGATCTTGGTATCAACACTGCCTTTGTCAGCACCACCGACGAGCTTTTGAAGGTGGAAAACGGTCTTTCGTGTGTGGTGGGCATTGACGTGATCGGTCATTATATGAGCCGCATCGGACGTGCCAAGGTCAGTGAGGGACAGTTCCCCTACAACAACACCATGAACGTCTTTGACCCCGATTTTGTGACGGTTTCCGAGCAATACGTGGCCGGAAAGATCGAAAAGGGCGGTTACGCCGACGATCCGAACATCTTTGGCTATACGACCGACAACGAGCTTCCCGCGGCGCGTGATCTTCTGGGCGGCTACCTGACGCTCAATCCCGCCGAGGAGGCCACCAACGCCTTTTCCTACGCGGTTGCCTGGACGTGGCTGGCCAGACGTATGGAGCTGGACAACCCCACGCTCTCGGATTATCTGAACTCCCCCGATCGCGAGAGAATGGCGCAGGAATTCTTCAGCTTTGTATACGCCAGATACTATAAGGTGGCAAGGGATGCCATCCGCGCAAGCGATCCCAACCATATGTACCTCGGCTCGCGTGTGGCGGGTGACTGTAAGGTCAACGAGGGCTATCACAGAGCTGCCGGCTACTATCTGGACGTCATCACCGTCAACCTTTACGACGGTATGAATCCTGCGGCAGAGACCATTTCGAACATCTACCGTTATTCGGGAAAGCCGTTTATCGTGACCGAATTTTACGCGATGAGCTTTGATGCCATCGACGCCAACGGCTGGATGCTGGCAAGCTCGACGGGGGCGGGTGCCTTTGTGTTCACGCAAAAGGATCGCGCGACCTATTATGAGCACTACGTTCTTTCGCTTCTGGAATCCAAGGTCTGCGTGGGCTGGATCTGGTACCGCCTGCGCGACTGTGACCAAAGTATTTATCGGTCAATAGACCTTGGCAAGGAGCTGATCATGTTGGATTCCGACGGCGCGGAGACCGTCGTGGCCAACACCTTTATGGACAAGGATGGAACGATCTATCATGCAAGGCAGGTCGGCTTCTACGATACGGTGTATCAGGGCAACCTGATCAACTCCAACCAAAACAGCAATAAGGGACTTTACAATTCGGATTTCTCCTCAAACGTAATGGTTTATGAATACGATGCCAAGGGAAATCTGGTATACTACAAGGGCTACGAGGTGGAGCACCCCGAAAGTGAAACTCCTGACGAGGGGACGGTGCTGAAGGCGACAGAGGGGGACAGAACCTTCACGATCGGAAGCGTAACCAATGCTGACGGAAGCAGAACCGAGACGGTGCTTACCGTCTATCGTGGCCGTTACGTGGCGTTGGCAAGCTCGATTCGTGCGCTCAGCAGCCACATCATCGGACTTGTCCGCTATTTTGACGCAAAATAATCTCTGAAAATATCCCGCTTGCCTCCCGATTTCGAGCAAAGAGGCAGGCGGGATATTAAAAAAATAAAAAAATTAATTTTTTTGAAAAAAGGTATTGACAAGCCGAAACTTGTGTGGTATAATCTTTAGGCTGACGGCCCGTTGGTCAAGCGGTTCAAGACGCTAGCCTCTCACGCTGGAAACATGGGTTCGATTCCCGTACGGGTCACCAAACGTAACAAATCCGAACTATTTCGTCAATCGAAATTGGTTCGGATTTGTTTTTTATTATAATTATTCTTTATAAGCTTAATATTTGTATGGACAAAAGGTGGCAGAAGTTCTGCCACCTTTTGTATTATGCGTCAATCCATTTATTTCGCACTTCTGAAAACTCCGCCAAGTCGTCGCTTAATGCTTTCCAAGGAAGCAATTTATCAAGAACGCCTTTATTGTCAACAAGTTTCTTATACATGATATATGCTAATAAGTTTGACGTTGCTCGCAAGCGCAAACATTGATTAGTGCTACATCCCAACGTATTATTCGATAGTTTTGTTTCCTCTATCAAGTGACTCAAGCCAAAAACAAGGTTGCCTACTATCTCCTCATCATCGGTTAGCAAATCACTATAGAACAAATTATAGAACAAATGCATTACTGAAGATAATCCTTGGAATCGTCTTATACGTACGTTTAGTGACAATTTTCTGAGCAAAGAATTTATCGCAACCTTATGTCCGCTCTTTTGCATACTTACCGCTGTGTATATTGCTTCGCATGCTGCATTTATTTCTCGCAAATCTGAACCACAAATGATATCGTACATTGTGTCGAAAGAATCTAATTCATCCGTCATAAGCAGTTTGAGCTGAATCGAAGTTATCGCATATTTTTGGAATTCGGACAATAAACTTTTTAGATTGGTGTTATCGTTTACCGGAATCTTGCTCGAAATAATTATTTGGGCTAAAATATTATCTACTGAGCTATATTTCTCAAAGATTTTTGCAAACAGTTCACTACTTTCCAAATTATCTTTGTCTTTATCGGATAGCAATGCAATATCTTGATTCCAAACCTCTAAAATTTTGCCAACAATTACATCAAATTCCTTTGCTGTCCATTTAATACCTTCCGAATATTTAAATGAACTGGAACAGGTTTCAAGCTCTAATAAAAGCAGTGGCTTACGATAAGTTGAAAATGTGGTAATTCCTTTGGCTTCTTTGGGGAGGTCCAAGGAGAGAATATATTTTTTTATTAACGAATGGACATCAATATTCTCTGGGGCAGGAAGATCTAAAATGTACTTCTTTGAATAAATATTCGGTATTTTAGGTAATCCATCCTCGTTCACATGACTCCATATATTCTTTTGGAATGCAGATATTTCATCTTGCGACAACAAACCGAAGCCATATAAATAAACGAGTCTGGTCAGGGCAGTTTCGCGAACCTCCTCCTTTTCCAAAAGCTGAAATAGTATTTCCGTTATTTGCTCATCCAATTTGGTGGCCTTATATTTGTCTTCGGTTTCCTTGTAGTAATTAAATGATTCGAATATATCTGCAAAATCAAGCCTGTCCACCTCATGTTGTGGCTGATATAAATAAGTCTTCATAAGCGCATTGAAATTTTCAATTTTCAATCTTTCACTCATGCTACCCACAAGTCGCATGGCAAGATGCTTAAGATTTTTGAAATTAGATGGAGCCTTAGAACGATATATCAAATCAAGCAACTCTAATGTTCGCAGCTTCATTTCATCAGACATACGGGTACACAATCTGGACAGGAGTTCCGGTACAACAGAAGCTATACCAAGTTGGAAATTGGCTTCGTTGAAAGGATTCTTTTCTTCGATGTATTCAAGATTGTTCTTTACCGCTGTTATACAAAGTTCCGCTGTATCCTCAATTTCTTGATTTGACATTTGCGATATGGTTTCTCTTGACCATACTTTGTTTTTAAACTTGTCATCATTTACCTTGATTTGAAGAATTAAAGACCAAAGCGGTGAATATGGGTTAATTCTGTTAATCGCTTCAATACATGCTTTGTTTGCTGAAACAATATGATTACAATTGTATGGACTGCCAATTTCTTCAAAGAATCTAACGAACTGAAACGCATCTATATATGACGTATCCCCCGATATAATGGTGCGCGTGACACGATTGATATCATATTCTTCAGTTTCACTTTTTTTCTCAGGACGTTCTTTTAACAATGCTTCAAATATTTCAATTTCAGCATACACATCATACATTTTGCTGAGTTTCTTGGTACTTAATTCCTCCTCTGTTCTATCAAAATCTCTTAGTGCTTGCTTAGCGTAAGAAACTAAGCGAACAAGATATGCTTCTGTGGAAATTCTGAAATGATTAATTTCCTTTACAGGTCCTTTTCTAATGTAACTAAGTTCTTCAGACAAAACTTTAAGTGCTTGCGAGATATCACCCAGTTCTATTAGAAGTCCTGCTCTTTGAATTTCAAATGCGGGAAGGGACACGTTGCGAGGCCAAGATTTTAATTCTTTTGACGCTTCCGTAATATTGAGTGCAAAAAGTTGTTGTCTTACTTTTTCGCAACATATCTTAGCGTATTGTTCCACTCCAAGCTCGTGTTTGATTTTTTCTAAATTGTTAATCACAATTTTGAATTTATCAAACAAACCGTTTTCTCTGTATGATCTCAATAAATCAATATACAAATCAATCCATTTTTGGCTGACAGTCTTCCAGTCAGATTCTGATCTACTGTACGATTGTTCATTTCCTTCCAAACAAAGAATCCCCGAAAAAGGATTTATGGCAAACAAAACTTTTTCGTAAACATTTATTTCCGTGCGTAAAATGGGTTTTAGGCATTTGTTAATACGCCAATTATATTCGTACAAAAATTCGAGTGCAGTTTTTCCGGTAAAGTTTCCCTTCTGAATGTGGTAAAAAACATCAAGATGACAAGAGTCTGTTTTCCACAATAACGATTTTCGTCTATCCGAGGGCGCAACGAGCCAGCCGGGATACGAAATTCTTGAGTTAGCCCATTCATTTATAATTGGCTTTACTTTTTCTTCAATGTCGGTTTCGTTAAAGTCGATATGATGATATGATTGATCCGTGGGCCACAAAACCTCATCTTTTTCTTGTGTTAACTGTTTTAGCGCATCAAAAAACAATTCTAAACCAGTATGAAAATCATTGGGCTTAACGGCAGGACACTTTCGCATGTTTAACACGACGATATTTCGAGAATTAAGCAGGTTTAGTTGCGCGGTTGACAAATTAAAAAGCCCCACCAAGTATATTTTCGAAGCGATGTCCTTGCCAATATTATCTCGGATCCATCCAATCCATTGTAAAAAGTTAGGATCATCTCCCGAGAATCCCACCAAGCACAATACATTTTCAATCAAAGTTTGTTGAACTGTGTTTACAAATATTGCGGACTTTTTCGGGTATTGTCTATAATCTTCTTCTGTTATAACAAAAGGAAGTGTTGAAGGAAAACTGCCATGAAGTTTAATAATTCTTGGGTCTGAAGAATATATTAAGTCCTCTTTATTTAAAATCAAACTATAATGCCTGTCTGTAATTCTTTCGAGTGTGCGCTCCAGCAAGGTATCATAATTTGTGGTAAATACATCTTTCCACCCTAAATTAAGAAGTTTTTCGTGTAGATCAGACGGAGCGTATTCGTCATCAGGCAAATTATCTCTAATAAGTTGATTCAAAACCGTGCGCCCGTAAGCAGCCTCAACTTCTTCTGCTAATTTCAACACATTCAGATATTGATTATCCGAATTTGGTTTGTGACCGTTAACTTTTTCAAAAAACACATCGCCAAGAGCATTCCAATCCAAAAATGTTTTGTCGGTCTGAGTTATCTTTTCAGCATTTTTACTAAAACCAGCTCCAACCATTACA
>CAJGDZ010000004.1 GCA_904502055.1 uncultured Clostridia bacterium
GGCATCAGAAGACTGTTACTGAAGAAGTCAAAGAAATCCAGGAACTGCATACCGAGGATCTTGACGTCCGCCCACGCGCTGTATCCGAGCGAGGAAAGAAGTCCCAGGGCCACCGAAACGCCAAGCACCGCAAAAATAGATGCCTTGCGCCCGAGCTTCAGCTTGTCCATGAAGATCGAAACCACCGTCTCCATCAGCGAAATGGACGAGGTAAGCGCCGCGAAAAATACCATTACGAAGAATGCCGCGCCAACAAACGCGCCGCCCGGCATGGTGTCAAAAATCTTGGGAAGCGTTACAAACATAAGACCGGGACCCTGTCCAAGCGCCGCCTCATTTCCGCCCGAGAAGGCGAACACTGCGGGAATGATCATAAGACCGGCAAGAAAAGCTACGCCCGTGTCAAAGATCTCGATCTGCTTGACCGACTTTTCAATGCTGATCTCCTTCTTCATATACGATCCGAAGGTGATCATAATACCCATCGCCAGCGACATTGAGTAGAATAGCTGCCCCATCGCGGCAACCACCGTCATCAGCGAGAACTTGGAAAGGTCGGGCTTGAGGTAATAGATCACGCCATCCCAGGCACCGTCCATGGTAATAAGAGTGTAGCCGACAATAAACAGGATCAGAACAATGAGTATGGGCATCATTACCTTGCTGATCTTCTCGACGCCCTTTTCCACACCGATCATAACCACAAGTGCCGTAATTCCGATGAACAAAAGGAACCAAAGAATCGGCTCACCGACAAGACCGAGATAACCATTAAAATAGGAATCCTGAGCCATAGCCGACGTGTGTCCCGCCGCAAAGCCAAACATATATTTCATCACCCAGCCGCCGATAACCGAATAATACGGCAAAATAATAACGGGGACAAGTGAGCAAAGAATGCCGACAAAGGAAAAGCGTTTGTCGAGAGCTCCGTAGGCGCTGATCGCGCTGAGCTTGGTCTTTCTTCCGATAGCAACCTCAGCGATCATCAGCGAAAAGCCGAAGGTGACCGAAAGTGCAATGTAAACCAGAAGGAAAATACCTCCTCCGTACTTCGCCGCCAGATACGGGAAGCGCCAGATGTTACCAAGACCGACGGCAGAGCCGGCGGCGGCAAGCACAAAGCCGAGCTTACCGGTAAATGAACTTCTTTTTGTTTCCATAATTTATCTCCCCAAATGATGTCAATATCTTATTATACCACATTTTCCGATTTTTTCAACCCCTATTTTGCCGCTTCTTCATTTTTGACCAATTGATATAGCCGTAAATATCGTTGACCAGAAAAACAAGGAAACAGGTCACCACCGAAATGTAGCTTTTATCGGTAAAGCTTGCCATTACCCAAAGCACAAGCAAAACCACATCGTTTGCCGCATAGATCAGAGCAAACAGCTCGCTTCGCCTGAAGGTCAGGTAGACCGCCGCAAAGCTTGTGGTAACCGAAAGCGTGCTGGGAATGAGATTGGCGGTACCAAGTGCCTTCAAAATAAAATAGAAGGCGAAGGTGACCAGCGCCGTAAGGCCAAGCATAAGCAGGTATTCGTGCGGACGCAGCGTATTGACGCGCACCTCGGCGCGGTTGCCCTTATATGGGTTTCTTAGCCACGAGACCAGCGCAAGGATCGCCATGGGCACAGTCATCCCAAGGTAGGTGAGCATCTCACCGTAATACGCCATTTCAAAGGAAATGATGCCGTAAAGAACACCGAAAAGAATCATCAGGATCTGACCGATCGGATTTCCCTTGGCGCAGAAGATCAGTGAGGTCACGCCGATCAGCGACGCCGAAAGCGTCAGATAGCTCCCCCTGTCAAAAAGCAAAAAGGAAGCCAGAATCGCCGCGGTCGACACCGACCACAACAGCCATTCGGTCTTGGAAAAATAACAAAAAATCTTTTTCATAAGTTTCATAAAAGCCTTTCAGGCAAAAAGCATTCGCGAGCACATCTTCTAAGACCTAACGATGCGCAAACGAATGCTTCTTCGCATACTACCCGGTGGCAGTTTGATTCTTTTTTCGAATTATAGCACAGTTTTGTGGATTTGTCAAGCCTCTGCCTCCAGCTCCTCGATCTCCAGCATCAGCGTTGTCCACTCCTCCTCGTAGGTCTCCTGCTTTTCTTTAACGCCGTCGATCTCACTTTGGATCTCGCCCAGCTTTTGATAATCGGAATAGACCTCGGGATCCTCAAGGCGAGCACTAAGCTCGGCGATCTGCCTCTCACACTCCTCCATAAATCCCTCAAGACGCTCCACACGCTTTCTGCGCTTGTCCAACATCTTTTGTGTCGATTCGTGGCGCACCTTCTTGGGAGTCTTTGTGCTCTCTTTCGGACGCTCTGCCTCCTCGGCCTCCGCCGCGGCCAACGCGGCCTGCCGCTTTTCCTCGTAAATCGCGTACGTATCGTCCACATAGCGCGCGCTTCCCTTTTCAAACACAAGCAGGCGATCGGCGATCTTGCCCACAAAATAACGGTCGTGCGAAACGAAAATGAGCGTTCCCTCATAATCCAGCAGAATATCCTCCAAGGTCTGCTTGCCGACGATGTCCATATGGTTGGTCGGCTCGTCCAAAATCAGGACGTTGGGCTTAGAATGCAAAATCTTACAAAGCGTCAGCCGCACCTTTTCACCGCCCGAAAGCGTGGACGCGGTACGGAAGACCTCCTCACCCGTAAACTGAAACGCGCCGAGCGCGCTCCGCACCTCGGTATCGTTCAGCTTGGGATAAGCCTCCGAGAAAATATCAAAAATGGTCTTGTCACCGCTCAGCTGTGCCAGCTGCTGGTCAAAATACGCAATATCGGTGTTGTAGCCAAACTGATAGCGCCCCGAAAGCGGCGGCACCTTACCCATTAGCGTCTTTAAAAAGGTGGATTTTCCGATGCCGTTGCCGCCGATGATGCCAAGACGTTGTCCGCGCTCCAGGTGCAGATCGACCGTAGCGAGCGGCTCTTCGTAGCCGATTTCCAGCGCATTGGTATCCAACACGATCCGCGAGCTCGGCATTTTGGGCTGAAGCTTGGCACGATAGGTCTTGGTATCGGCGCGGTCGGGCGCATAGATGATCTTCATATGCTCCAAAAGCTTGATCTTGGACTGCACCATCTTGGCCTTGGTGGCCTTATAGCGAAAGCGCTCGATGAGGCGATTCAGGCGCGCGATCTCGGCCTGCTGGCGCTCGTAATCTCTCAGCTGCTTTTCGTAGTTATCCTTCTTTTGCTTTTCAAAATCGGCATAATTGCCCTTGTAGCACTTGGTTTCGCCCCACTCGATCTCGTACACCTTGTTAACAATGCGGTCAAGGAACATTCGGTCGTGCGAAACGATGACCAGCGTGGACTTATAATTTTTTAAATATCCCTCCAGCCATTCGACCGTCTCGATGTCCAGATGGTTGGTCGGCTCATCGAGAAGCAGAATGTCGGGCTTTGTGAGAAGCATTTTGATAAATGCGATCTTGGTGCGCTGTCCGCCTGAGAAATCCGAAAGCGGCTTTTGCTCGTCTGCCTCGGTAAAGCCAAAGCGGCGGATCATGGTCTTATATTCCTTTTTATAGGTCATACCGCCAAGCGCGATGTATTTCTCGTTGAGCGCGGTAAAGGACGCGATCGCCCTCTCGTCGCTTCCCTCCTCCATTTTGGCGACAAGCGTCTGCATCTGCGCTTCCATTTCGATCAGGTGCGAAAAGACCTTGCGCACCTCCTCTTCCATCGGCGTCGATTCGTTTTCAAAGGGCATCTGTCTGAGATAACTGACGTCAAATGCGCCCACACGGGTCACACGAAAATCCTCCTCGCCCGTTCCCTCTTCAAGTTCCACCTCGCCCATAATGGCCTTCAGGAGCGTGGTCTTTCCACAGCCGTTTCGCCCGACGATGGCAATTTTTTCGCCTTCGTTTATTTCAATGTCGATGTTCTCCAGCACCATTTCCCCGTCATAGTACACGGCGCCGTTTTTGATTTTATACTGCATTCTGTCTTCCCATCTGACTTTTTTATTTTCTCTTATATTTATACCACTTTCCCGCAAAAAAGTCAACCTCTGCAAAAGAAAACGCCTGCCCTTAGGCAAGCGTTTTCTTTTTTATTTATTTAGTTGCACTCTGCGGTGAGAGGACCTGCCAGCTCGGAGAGGTAGAAGAGTCTACCGGGGAGCGTGGGAATGTAGGTCGAGGTGATGTGACGGTCGGGACCGTAGTGAAGCGTGGTCAGGAAGCTCATGCCCTGCCAGCCCATGCCTCTGCCAAGTACACCGTCGGCACCGCCGATCGCGTAGTCTGCCTGAAGGAAGAGACCGGGACCAATGGTGTTGGCGCGGCAAGGAACCAGCGTGGTGCGGCTCTTGAAGCTCGTGAGCGCATTCTGCTCGATGGTAAGCGGATGAAGCTTTGCACCGATGCGGTGCGTTGCCTGCTTCCACTCCTCGTCGCTCTTATAGTCGGTAGCAAACTGGGGCTCCCAGAAAGCGATGTGGCACATTCTTCCGATACCGTAAACAAGAACCAGCTTTGCGCCCTCAGCCTTCAGAGCCTTGATCTTACCCTCATAAGTGGGAAGGTTGTCCTTGGTAGCGAAGTTGCGCTGTGCCTCGGGGATCGTGTACTCACCGAGCTTATTGAAGAAGGCTTCCTTCATGCTGTACTCGAACGAAGCGGGATTGGTGTTGGGAAGCGTGTTTCCGTCGGCGTCCGACCACTCATCCATATTGAAGGTGTATACGTGATCGCAGGGGAGCTTCCACTCGGTGATGAAATAGGAAGCCCAACGGTACATACCCATAGGACCTACGGGAAGGATCATAGCAAGCTTTCTGCCCTCCTCGCGCGTCTTCTTGATCTGCAGCGCGATCTCGTGACCCATCAGAACGTCAAACTCGTGAATGTCCTTGCACTCTACGGGGTTGAACTCCTTGTTCCAGAATCCCTCACGGGCAACGCCCTTTTCGCAGCACGCGTCGATGCGCGCCATGTCCCATCCTTCGGGATAAAAGCCCTCAAGCAGAGAGCCCTTTACTGTGCTCATAAAATCCATAATCTTTTTCTCCTTTATCTTTGAAATAATTGTTTACGGAAGAAGTCTCTTGGTGAATCCCTTTAAGTAGACCTGACACTGTCTGAAGCCCTCGGCGTAGTCCGCGCCGCACTGGTAGCCGCGGTAGCGCGAGCAGGTCTTAACCATATCCGCAAAATCAATGCCATCGTGCTCACGCATCCAGACAAGCTGGCTTTCGTGACACTCCAGCATATTGATCTTCAGATCGATTTCCTCGGAAATATCCACGTACTCGGTGGGCTGGAAGTCCACACCGGCAAGCGTATCCATATAGAAGATGGGAACAAGCTTTGCGGGCTCGCCGTCCATCGCGCTGTATCTGTGCGGATAGTCGGTGTAGTTGGGGAGCGTTGCCGTGAAGCTTGCATCAAACACAAGACGGGAGACCGCCGTATGGTCGGGCATATAGTCATCGGGGTTGTGCGTGATGATGAAATCGGGGTTGGCGTAACGGATAACGTCGACGATTCGGTCGCGCGCCTCCTTGTTTCCGTCATAGATCTTCAGATCATCAAAGCCGGCGGAGATCACCTCGATGCCTGCCATAGCGCCTGCGCGCTTGGCCTCATTCGCACGGATCACCGTCAGCTCGTCGGGCGGAATGATGACGTGACCGAGGTTACCGGTAGACACGTGACAAACAATAACCTTGTCGCCGCGCTTTACACACTTGGCCAGAGTGCCGGCGCACGCGATCTCAACGTCATCGGGATGACAGCCGATTGCAAGTACATTCATTTTTTATTCCTCCATTTTCTTCACATAGTGATCAATGAGTGCTATATTGCTGCGAAGGGTCTCTCTGGGATCCTCGCCAAGGGGCGGACATTCCATAGCGAATGTGCCCTTATATCCGATTTTTTTGAGCTCGGCAAAGCCCTTTTCCATATTGACGCTTCCCTTTCCAAAGGCACAGTCCTGCAAAAGGTTTCCGTTCCAGCTGTAAAAGTCCTTCGGGTCGCGCTCGCCCTCGTGCGGCGTTACGATGTAGTCCTTGATGTGAACGTTTACGATGCGGTCGGCAAACGTGGGAATAAAGCTCTCCACGCCCTCGTCAACAAACAGAATGTTACCAAAGTCGGCAACCACGCCCACCTCTCGGTCCACGTCCGAGAGAAACTGACCGAAGCCTTGCACGCCGTTAAACAGGTAACCCTGATCCTCGTAAACGGTACGGATACCGATCTCGGCGGCGTAATCGAAAACGGTACGAACCGCCTCAAGTCCGCGCTTATAGAACAGCGAACGGTTTTCCTCGATCACCTTCGGGTTACGGCACTCCAGTGCGATGGTGTGGTGCAAATACGGCGAGCCAAGTGCCTTGGCCACGTCAGCATACTTTTTCATTTTTTCGATCATCTCGGGGCCGTTGTCACCCACAAGATTGAGTCCCACCGAAACACAGGGAAAGCGAACGCCCTTTTTGTCGGCGTATTCATGCATTTGCTTGGCGAATTCCACGTTGGGCTCACGCAGCTCATACGAATTGATGGTCTCCACGTTTTCAAGACCAAACTCCACCGCCACGTCAATGACGTCGAGGTAGGTTTTGAGTCCCTTGATCGGCGAGGTGTAAATACAAGCTCTGCTTTTCATATCAGTCCTCCAAACACATCGTCTTATTCTCAAAGGCACATTCCAGAAGCTTGTGAAGCAGCGCAATGGTCTTGGCCGAGCCCTCGGGCGGATTCTTGGTGTTTTCGACTTTGCCCATCAGAACATCTACAAAGTACGCGATCTCGCCAATGATGTACTCGCGGCTCTCGATCGGAATGACCGTCTCCTCCTTGCCCACCTCGGCAAGCGTGACCTTGCCGTCCTTAAGGCGAACCGTTGCCTTTTCCATACGGACCTCAAAGCCGCAACGGAAGGGCTCCTCGGGCTTCAGCCAGCCGCCCTTGACGGTAGCCGTGTGATCGCCGTAATTAAGACGGCACTCCAGCGTATCCTGTTCAAGCACGCGGCTCTCCAGAGTGCAACCGATCTCCTTCGGGTCTCCGAACAGCCAGCGGACGTAGTCCACATCGTGAATGTTGAGCTCAAACAGACAGCCGCCCGATTCCTTGACGTTGAGCTGCCAAGCGTTGGCACTCCAGAACGGGGGCGGGCTCACACGGTAAAACTCCGAATCCAGAACCCTTCCGTACTTGCCGCTCGTTACGACCTCGTGGAGATATTCGTACTCGGGTGCAAATCGGACACACTGACCGATCATCAGCTTTTTGCCGTTCCTGCTTGCCGCCTCGACCATAGCCTCACAGTCCGCATCCGCAAACGCCATCGGCTTTTCACAGAGCACCGAGTAACCGCGGTTCAAAAGATCCACGGTGGTGGAAGCATGGAACTTGGTGGGCAGACAAACGTCCACAAAATCCGGCTTTTCCTTCTCCAGCATCTCGTTAAGATCCGTATAAAAACGGATGGGCTTTTCTTCGGTCATTTCTCCAAGAGGAATGTTGATGGTGGTTTTTTCCGTAAACTTTGCGGGATTGACGTCAAACGCCGCCACAAGCTCCACCGGTTTTCCCAGCTTTTCAGCCACGTACCAATATACAAAGCGATGGATCTGTGCAATTCCGCCGAATCCCACTAACACTACCTTTAACATCGGGCTTTTTCCTCCAAAAAATAATATCTTTAATTATATTTTACCTTGACAACTCCTCTTTTTCAAGTTATAATAAGACAAACAACTTTCAAATTCGGACAATTATTTTTTTATATTCGTTTTGTTGACCCCTATCTAAAATCAAGCACGTCAAGGAGAGGCCTATGAATACCGTACACGACGAAAAGGAACTCCGCGTTTTCGGCGTCTTCAGCGTCTTTCGCCACACCTTTCAGAAGGACTTTCGATACAACGGCGAAAAGCACGAGGGCTGGGAATTCGTTTTTGTGGAATCGGGCAAGATGTCGGCACTGGCCGAGGACAAAAAATACATCATCAAAAGCGGCGAAATGATCTGTCATAAGCCCATGGAGTTTCACAACCTGAACCCCTATCACTCGGACGCCACCGCCATCATTTTCTGCTTTCATTGCTCGGACGATGCGATGCGTTTTTTTGAGAATAAGATCCTCACCGTCAACCAAAGACAGCGTTTGTATCTTGGTGACATCGTTTCGCACGCCGAGGCGTATTTTCTCCCAAAATCACCGCTGGAGATCGCCAAGGACGGCTCGATGACAAAGCAGGAGGATGCCGCACCGCTTCACCTGCAATTTATCCAGAACAGCATTGAGCTTTTGCTGCTCTCGCTCTATTCCGCACGAAGCACCGATGTGCGCATCCGCATCAACTCCTACACTCAGCACCTAAAGCGCAAAAAGCTTTCGGCGGACATCAAGAGTTATCTTGAAGAAAATCTGGACAAGCCCGTACACCTTTCCGAGCTGGCCGCACGCTTTTCTTATTCCCCCTCCACCTTAAAAACCGTCTTCAAGGAGGAGACAGGCGAGAGCATCATTGCCTATTACAACCGTCTTCGCTTTGACACAGCCAAACGTCTTTTGCTTGAGAAAAGCGACTCGATCAGTGAGATCGCCTACTCGCTCGGCTTTCACACCCCCTCTCATTTTTCCAGCTTTTTCAAAAAAATGAGTGGGATCTCGCCAAGGCAGTTTTCGGATGGAATATCCGGACAAAAATAGATGCGCAAAATTGGAAAATCACTTGAAGAAATTTCGGTTTTATGATATACTGAGAGTGGAAATATTCATCACATATGAGGTAAACTATGATCCGTTTTATACATTGTGCCGACCTGCATCTCGACAGCCCGTTTTCGGGGCTTGGTGCAATCGGAAGTGAAGCCCGCCGCGAGGGACAGCGTGAGCTGTTCCGCTCGCTCATTTGTCTTGTCAAAAACCGCCATGCCGACTTTCTGCTGATCGCCGGTGACCTTTTTGACAGCGGCTTCACCACCTCCTCCACCTTGAAATTCGTCACGGATATGCTGGCAACGCTGGACTGTCCGGTCATCCTTGCCCCCGGCAATCACGACCCCTATACCGAGGGCGGACTGTGGGCGGCAAGCTTTCCGGAAAACGTAAAAATTTTCACCTCGGAAAAGCTTTCGTCCTTTTACTTCCCCAAGAGCAACGTCTGCATCCACGGCTACGCCTTTACTTCCGAGCGTCACGAGGAGGCCCCGCTTGCGAGCGGTGTTTCGCCGGATCCGACTAAGATCAACATCCTTTGCGCGCACACCGAGCTGGACGTTCCGCTTTCCCCCTCTGCCCCCATTGATAAAAAACAGCTGGCTGCATCGGGCTTTGATTATGCCGCTCTCGGTCACGTTCATAACGCCCCTGCGCTTGAGACCTTAGGAAAAACGCTGACCGCTTACAGCGGCTGCCCTGAGGGAAGAAGCTTCGACGAGCTGGATTTCGGCTCGGTGATCGAGGTCACCGTTGACGGCGATCATGTGTCCGCGGAACGGCTGCGTATTGCCAAGCGCCGATATATGGTGGAAACCGTGGACATCACCGGTGCCGAAAAGGATAGCGAGGTCATCGACCGAATCCGCCGGCGCATCGCGGTTAAGGCCTACGGGGAGGATACCGCGCTTCGCGTGATCCTTACAGGCGCCCTTACGCCCGATTACGTACCCTCAGCCGCTTTCATCATCGGCGCGATCGAGGGGCTTTACCACCTGGAGATCAAGGATGAGACCACACCGGTTCTGGATTATGCGGAGCTTGAGCACGACCTGAGTATCCGCGGCGAATATTACCGCGAACTGGTTTCCCGAATGCAAACCATGGACGAAGAAGAGAGAAAAGTTGCCGCCGAGGCGCTTCGCATCGGGCTTTGCGCTCTTTCGGGCAAGCCCATTGTGTTTTAAGAAAGGAGCGTCACTGTGTTTATTCGCAAATTATACATCAAGGAATACGGCGCTCTTTCGGATCGAGAGATTGTCTTTACCGACGGCGTCAACCTTCTTGAGGGAGGTAACGAATCGGGAAAAAGCACCCTTCTCTCCTTCATCCGCTTCGTGCTTTACGGAATGCCGCGCCGCGCGGCGGGCGAGGTCGTAAGCGAGCGCGAGAAAGGCCTCAGCTGGCAAAACGGCGTTGCCGAGGGATCGGTGGAGATCCTCTCACTCGGAAAGGGCTACCGCATTGAGCGAAAGGGGCACCTCCGCGGAAGCAGCGGACGCGAGACCTATGCCGAGGATTGCCACATTTTCGATCTGGAAACCGGAGCCGAGGTGCTTAAGGGCGAAATCCCCGGCAAGCATTTTCTCGGTATCACGGCAGAAATGTTTACCGCCACGACATGCATCCGTCAGCTGGAATGCACAAGCGTTGACGGTGATGAGGTCAATTCCTCGCTGGAAAATCTCCTGTTCTCGGCCGACGAGGAGATCGACACGCAAAAGGTTCAGACCAAGCTTGACGATCTGCGTCGCGCGCTGCTTCATAAAAACGGCAAGGGTGGCAAGCTCTTTGAGCTGGAAACCGCCAAAACCCTTTTGGAAAACCGTTTGGACACCGCCAAGAAAAACGCGCACGATATCATCGCCAAGGAGGCGACGGTGGAGCGCCTTAAGGCTGTCTCCGAAAAGGCCAAAAAGCAATTCGAGGAGGCCGAGGAGCAGCTTCGCCTTTACGAAACCGCAAGCAAGCTCAGACGCTTTGAGACACTTCATTCCTATGAGGAGCAATACGGGGAGCAGGCAGAGGCGCTGGACAAGCTTTGCCGCGAAAAGGGCTACCAAAACGCCCTGCCCGACCGCGAAACGCTCGGCGTGATCGACCGCTTTGCTTCGGCACTTTCCGAGGCGATCCAAAAGCGCCGCTTTGCGCTCGCCGCTCTCGCGCAGGCAGAGCATGCGCCCTCCGGCGACCGTGAGCTTGCCCGCTTCCATGAAACCATCGAGAAAGAGGGCGGAAAACAAGCCCTGTGTGCTGACTTTTCACGTAGCACGCGCAAGCGCAAAAACGCCATCACGCGAGCGGTGATCCTGCTTGTACTCGGCACCCTTTGCTTTGCGGCAGGTGCGCTCACGCTTCTCACCGATCTTTTTGCCGCCTTCCATGGCTATATGCCCTTTCTTCTTTATGGTCTGCTCGGCGCGGGTGCCCTTTTGACTCTGTTTGGCGCCCTCTCCTTTTCTGCCGCGGCCAAGGCAAGAAAAAAGCGCGCCGCTCTTGTCCGCAAAATCGGTCTTTCGGGCAAGGTCACCGACGCCACATTTGAGGCACACATCGAGACCTGCCGAAACAACCACGAGCTTTGTGCGGCATATGATGCCGCGCTTGCCCGTGCCAAAAACGAAGATGAGGAAATGTCAAGGGCGCTTGAGAGCTTGCTGACAAACACGATCCGTATGCTCTCCTCTGTCGGCGTTTCATGCGAAACAACCACACCCGAGACTGTCTTGGAGTGCCTGAAGAACACGTACGACACCTTCTTTGCCGTTTGCAACGAGCGCGAAAGCATCGAGGGCAAGATGAATTCGCTTCACGCGCTGATCGACGAGCTTCGGGAAAGCCTTGGGGACGTAAGCGAGGGAGCGCTCTCCGCTTCGGTCGGCAGACAGAAGCCGAGCGTCATTCTGGCCTCGTTGGATATTGAAAAGATCCGCTTTGCCCACGATTACAGCAAGACCCAGCACACGCTGAACGAACAAAAGAAAATTGCACTTGAAAAAGAACTGATCGCGCTTACCTCGACCGCCGAAACCCCGGCACGCGTGAGTGCAAAGCTCGATGAGACCGTCGGTGAGCTTGAGACCCACCGCCTCAAATACGATGCCATTCGGATGGCGCACGAGACGCTGGGCATTGCCTCCGAAAATCTGCGCCGAAGCGTGACACCCACGCTCCGTCTCCGCGCGGGTGAGCTTATGAGCACTGCAACGGGTGGAAAATACCGCGACCTTGGCATTTCGGGCGATATGAAGATCACCGTTATGACCGACCACACCACGCGAAGCATCGATGCACTCAGCAAGGGCACGCGCGATGCCGCTTACCTTTCCTTGCGCCTGGCGCTTGCGGAAATGGTATGTCGCGACAATATGCCGCCGCTTTTGTTTGACGAGAGCTTTACCCAGTTGGATGAATCGCGTACGCGCGCCATGCTGAGTATGCTTGTCGAGTATAGCGCGGGCGGCACGCAGACACTCATCTTCACCTGCCACAAGCGCGAGGGTGAAATGCTGAGGGAGCTTGGTACGTTCCATCACATAAAATTGGATGCCTGAGCAAAGGCGACGGGAATTTCCCGTCGCCTCCTTTTTCTTTTCAAAACACGGTTGACAAAACCTAAAAAAGGTGTATAATAGAACTGTAAAATTACGAAGAGTAAGAGTATCGGCGTAAAGTGCCCCAAGGACGGGGAGTTGCCGTGGGGACGAAAAGCACTTTGCTTGCGGTCGGTATTCTGCATCCCGCTTCATACGGTCAAGGTCTACCCTTCTTTTGCCTTTGCCATATGAGCAACGGAAAAGGAGGATTTTTATTTTGGAGAACAAACATCGACTTCGGCTTTTTGGCTCGGCGCGCGTGCTGGCGCTCTCGTCCCTTCTTTGCGCCATGAGCGTGGTGATCGGCATTTTTTGCAAGACCTATCTCAATTTCGGAACGGGACTTTTCCGCATCACCTTTGAAAATCTGCCCATTCTGATCTCGGGCATTTTTTACGGCCCCGTTATCGGTGCCATCCTCGGCGCGGCCACGGATCTGATCAGCTATCTGCTCTCGCCGCAAGCCTATCCGCCCAATCTCATTGTCACCGCAGGCGCTATGGCGGTGGGTCTGGTATCGGGCCTTATCTCGCGCTTTGCGATAAAGCGCTCCGGCTACCCGAGGATCATTGTCTCCGGTGCCCTTGCGCACGTGGTGGGATCGATGATCATCAAGCCCATCGGGCTGTTTCAATTTTACGGCTATGCAGTACTTTTCCGTATTCCGCTATACCTTTTGATCGCACCGCTTGAGATCTTACTCATTTGCTTGCTTTATAAAAACCGAAATTTCAGAAAGATCGTGGAGGAACATAATGACCTACGATGAGGCACTTGCCTATATACATTCCGTCTGCTGGAAGGGCTCCCGCCCCGGACTTGAAAGAATCACCGAGCTTTGCCGACGCCTTGGCGATCCGCAAAAAAAGCTGAAATTCATTCACGTCACGGGCACCAACGGCAAGGGCTCGACCTGCTCGATGCTCGACAGCATTTTGCGTGCGGCAGGCTACAAGACCGGTCTTTTCACCTCACCCTATGTCAAGTTTTTCAACGAGAGAATGCAGGTGGGCGGCCAAAACGTTTCGGACGAACGTCTGGCTTACGTCACCTCATTGGTAAAGCCGCACGCCGATGCCATGGCAGACGCACCGACCGAATTTGAGCTGATTACCGCGATCGCGTTTGTTCTGTTTGCGCTTGAGCAATGCGACATCGTCATTCTTGAGGCCGGTATGGGCGGACGCCTGGACAGCACCAACGTCATCGAAGAAAGCCTTCTTTCGGTCATCACGGGTGTGGCGCTGGAGCATACCGAATATCTGGGTGATACCCTGGAAAAGATCGCCTTTGAAAAGGCAAACATCGCCAAGGCGGGCTGTCCCGTCCTTTACGGCGGACTTGACGTATCCGAAAACGGCGACGCCTATCGCGTGATCCGTGCCCATGCCGAAGCGCTTGGCTGTCCCCTTTTCACTGTGGATTATGATGCCCTTAACGTAAAGCAGGCCGCGCTTGACGGCACGCTTTTGGATTACAAGGCGTTTACGGATATTCGTCTTTCGCTTCTGGGGCTCTATCAGCCCGAGAACTGCGCCAAGGTGCTGGAGGCTGTCACCGTTCTTCGCTCGCTCGGCATGGTCATTGACGACGCGGCGATAAAGGAAGGACTTGCCAAGGCTGTGTGGCACGCGCGCTTTGAAAAGCTGATGGAGACGCCGCTTGTTCTCTATGACGGCGCGCACAACCCCGACGGCGTGAGGGTGGCAACCGCTACGCTCGCCCACTATTTCGGGGAACAAAAGGTGAACATTCTCACAGGCGTTATGGCCGACAAGGACTACCCCCTTATGGTATCTATGCTCGCGCCGCAGGCAAGCAAGGTCTTTGCCGTCACGCCCGATAATCCGAGAGCACTGGACGCTACGGCGCTTGCCGCCGAATTTGAAGCGTGCGGCGTCTCCGCCACCCCCTTTGAAAAGCTCCCCGACGCCGTATCCGCGGCCATCCGGGAAAGCCGGGAAAGCGGCACGCCGCTTGTCTGCCTCGGCTCGCTGTATATGTACGCCGAGGTTACCGACGCGATGGGAATCTAACAAAAAAACGAACGCATATGCGTTCGTTTTTCTTTCAGAAAAGAATGCGCTCGACCGAAATTACCCGTTTTTTATCGGTATCGTACTCGAAGATCGCGCCGTTTCCGACAACGCTCCCCTCGGCCATCTGAAATTTTTGCGGCATCTTGGTGAGGAATTTGCGGATCACGCACTCCCTCTCGGTTCCGAGAATGCCGTCCGCGGGTCCCGTCATGCCGAGGTCGGTAATGTAGCCCGTGCCCCCGGGAAGAATTCTCTCATCCGCCGTTTGCACGTGTGTATGCGTACCGAAGATCACATCAATTCGACCATCGAAATAATAGCCCATCGCCAGCTTTTCCGAGGTGGCCTCGGCGTGAAAGTCCAGAAGCGAGAGGTCATAATTTCCCTTTTCGCGCTCCAAAATGCGATCCACCGCCTCAAAGGGGCTGTTCAGCGGCTCCATATATACACAGCCCGACGCGTTGATACAGAGCACACGCCAGCCGTTCACATTTAAGATTGTATACCCGTTTCCCGGATTGCCCGAAGGGTAGTTACAGGGACGAATGATCTCCTCGGAGCTTTCCAAAAACGGCCCGATGTCCTTGCGATTCCACACGTGATTTCCCAACGTGATCAGATCCACACCGTACGAAAGCAGGGCCCTTGCCTCGTCCGCGCCGATTCCGTGGATCTCGCAAACGTTTTCCCCGTTTGCCACCACAAAATCGATGCACTTCTCTCGGCGCAGACGCCAAAGCTGCACCTTCACATATTCCAGTGCCGCAAGACCGACGATATCTCCGATTGCTAAAATTTTCATATATTTTCCCTTTCCGGATTAATTTTCCGCTCCATTTTATCACACTTTCTCGGCTTATGCAAGACGTATCTGCAGAAATTTCGTCGAAAATCTTGACAAATACGGCAAAATGAGGTATAATAAATTTCGTATGTTATATGCCCAGTAATTTTTGGAGGACAAAAACATGTTTGAAAAACTGAAACAGCTTCTCGTTGATGAGCTTTCCATTGATGAGGGCGACATCACGATGGAAGCGGAGCTTTCCGGAGATCTCGGAATCAACTCCATCGAGCTTGCCGACCTGGTTATGCTCTGCGAGGACAGATTTGGAATCGAGATCAACGATGAGGATCTTCACAAGCTTGTTACCGTTGGTGACGTTGTAGAGTATCTCGAAAGCCTGTAATCCATCGCATAAAAAATCTTCCGACACCCTTTTTGGGGATCGGAAGATTTTTTTATTTTGTCAGAAGTCTTGCGATCAGCGTACGCTTTACCTTCATCGCCCCTTTGGGGCAAAATTCCTGACAGCAGAAGCAGCGAATGCACGCCTCGCGGTCGATTTTCGGCTTGCCCTTATCCATCACGATGGCCTTGGCCGGACAGATCTTAAGGCAGACCTCGCAGCCCACGCACTCACTCTTTTTCACCTGCGGCTTTGAACGAAGTGCCGAGGCAATAAAGAGGCGGCTCAGTTTTCCAAAGAATTTTTCGGAGCCCTTCTGAAATTCAATGCTGCTGTGCGCGGGGATGTTCTTGAAATCCGAGACCAGAAAATCCTTTGGCTCTCCGTAAACCGAAAGTTCCGAAGCGTCGCCCGGGATCAGCCCTCTCTCGTATGCCGCCTCAAGGGTTGGCACGTCAGCTCTGGTAAGTCCCACTAGTGAGGCCGCCACAAGGTCGAGCTTGTGCGGTGATGCCGAGGCCAAAAGTGCCCCCACCTGTCTGGGTGTTCCCATCGTAGGGCCGTTACCCTCCATCGCGACCACCGCGTCGCAAAGGCACAGGCGGATCTTAAAAAAGCTATCCAGATCCACCAGCATTCGGGCAAAATCATCGTGCTTCGGGAAACGATAGTGATACTCCGGCTTCATCACGCCGGGAATCGCACCGAACATATTCTTGGCCGCGCCCGACATTCCCATCATCCCGTGAGTTTTGAGCTTACAAAAATCAATAATGGCATCTGCCTTATCCAAGTACGCGGTGTAGGTGAAGCTGTGAAGCACCTTTCCCTCGGGGTAGGTTGCCTCCTTTTGCGAAAAATCGTCGTTGAGCTTTGCGCCCAGCTTTTCCAGCTCACGCAAGCCCGTCACCTTATAGACATAGCCCAGGTAGGTTGCGTTGTAAAGCCCACCGGGACTGTCGCCGACGATGACCTCGCCCGCGCCCCTCTCAAGCAGGAGCTTCACCAGCTCCCCAAGCATAGTGGGGTGCGTAGTGGCGGCGGTGTCAGGCGCCATCGGTGCCACAAGGTTGGTCTTGATGGCAACCGTCATTCCCTTTTCCAAAAAATCCAGACCGCCAATGGCGTCCAGCGCCTCTACAAGCGCCGCGCGTACACGCGGCGCTTGGTAGTCCTCACATTTTACAATTGATACGTCATATCCCATATGCTTTGCCTTAAATATACTGTGTATTTTGCTCGGTAAAGTCCACCGTTTCCGTTCTCTGCTTGCCGTCCGCGCAAACGGTGAAGTCCACCTTGCCCTCACCCTGCACGCGCACCTTGTCGCCCAAGATATCCAGCACCTCGCCGCTTTCGGTATGCGGGTAGGCCATCGTGCCCCCCTTCACCATGCACTTGATCATAGTGCCGAACGGGAAGTCGATCGGGTAAAAGTGAGCGCCCACACGCACCTCGGCGTGACGGAGCAGCTCAGGCGCGCGGTACCAGTCGGGCGCGATCAGATAGATCTCGCGCACGTCGCCGTCATCGTACACGGTGAACTGAACGTCCTCGCCACACTTGACCCAAGAGTTTTCCTTGGCGGTAAGCGTCTGCATCGTCTGACGAAGCTCCTCCTCATAAAGAGAACGGATCGCGGGATGCGAGGGATATACGCCCGCGTGGAAAAGAATGACCTCGCCCTTGCCCATCGCATAGCGGCTGACAAGCGCGCGGCCACTATCGGTGCGTGCCAGCACCTCACCGGCCTTGACGTTGGCACAAACGGGAACATTCTCGCCGCCAACGCTATCCTCCACCATTTCGGGAGCACCGTCGGTGAAGGAGAACACGGTTTCAAGATAATTCATACGGCGGTCACGAATGTCCTCGTACGCCGTGGTATCGGTCATATGTGCCATCGTAAGGATGAGCTTTCCGCCACGGCGCACGAAGGCCTCAAGACGTGCAAAATCCTCTTGCTCGTAATAGTTGTAGCCCATAAAGGCAAGCGCCTCGTAAGGCATCTCGGCAAAGGGGGCCTTCTCAATGGGAAGCGCATCCACGTTGCCAAGCGGCGTGGAGGTAAAGTAGCCCTGCGCCTTGTCGGTGGGACACGGATGGCGATAGATCGATTCACCCGGCTTGGACTGCGGATAAAAGACCTTCAAAAGATCCCAGCTGTTCTCGGCATCGGTATTGATTCCCTTCGGCTTCGACTCGTTCGGGAACCAGCCCCAGGTATAGTCGCGGCGGAAATCGATAAAGCCGTCATATCTTCCGTGCACCAGCGCCATCGGCGTGTGGAACCTTCCGCGGCGCGTATGCGACGCAAGGTAGCGGTGGAAGTCCTGCTGCTGCGTGAGGTGATCGATACAACCCTTGCTCGTGCGGTTGAAGAAGGCAAAATCCTCCTCCATGTGCCAAAGTCCCTCTTCGGTGTTGATGTCGGTCGCTCCCTGCATATAGGCGATATAAAGTGCCAGACGGAAGCGACGCGAATGCTCGGGCGCATCGTGCGGTGCCGACGCCCACTGAAGCGCGTGATGCACGCCATGCTTCTTGAAGCCGTAGGTGTCTGCCACGCCACGGAGGAAGAGCTGCATCAGCTCCATGGTATTGTACATGGTCTCAGCGCCAACGCGCTCCCATCCCGCCTCCATGAAGTATTTGAAGAGCACCGAGGGGCCCGTGTGATATACGTTCTTGCCGCCGTCGGTAAAGCCCGCCAGGCGCTTGATGCCCTCAAGAGCGGCGACCTTCATGTCGCGCTTCTGATAAGGGCTTCGGTAATTGTAGCGAAGGTAAGGACCTTCGTCCACAAGATAGGTCTTATGGTCATATCTTGAGTTGACAAGCTCGGGGAATTCTTCATACGCAAGCATACAAAGATCGCGATAATGTTCGGCAAAGCGATCCTTATGAAGCTCGGCGATCGGCCAATAGAAGGCCGCGCCGTCGTCCTCGTGCTTCTGGCGACCCATGTAAAAGTCACCTGCCAGCATCTCGGGCGTGGGGTTGATGGCCTTGCCGCAGATGTCGCGACCGTCAAGCATGATGATGTAATAAATGCCGCACTCGTTCATGATACGGGCAAAGCGGCGCCAGCACTCGTCATAGCAAACGCGGTCGCCCTCGCCCCAGAGATAGTCGGGTCGAATGGTGAGATAATTACCCACGTATTCGGAGAGATACCAGCTGAGGTAATTCTCGACCTCCTGCTTGCTCTGTCCGACGTAGATCATGTCGCCCGTACCCGTCACGATGCCGTCGTCCTCACCTACGGCAATGCGCTCGATCTCGCCCTCGCGGCGTACGTCGCCAAGCGACACCGCAAATCCGATGTGCGAGCCGGGGGCAAGACAGGTCAAGGGAATGCCGTGAAGTCCGGCCTCCGCGAAGAAGAACTCGGTCTTCTCTGCCTTAAGATAGTTCTCGGGGATCTCAAGGTGCACCTTGGCGTTGTCCTTCTCGGTACGGACGAGAACGTAAGCTCTCGCGCCCACCTTGCCAACGCGCGTGGCGCTGACGATGGCGATATCGCCGCCGTTTCGCTCGGAGATCGAGACCTCGCTGAAGCGGTACGGCACGGTGTCCTTATAGTGCGAAAGAAGCTCGTAGGTAAGCGTGTTGTGCTCCTTCAAAAGCTCACGCGGCAAAAGAAGCTCCCAATCGGCGTTGACGTGACAGCACTCAAACACGAGATCGTCGTAGATCACGGTATCGTTCAGCGTGACGCGGAACTTGTGCCATTCCTTCTTGCTGAAGTTCTGCCCCACCCACAAAAGGGCTTCCTTACCGGGAACCGCAGGCGTGAAGTCGGGCAGAATGTTATAGCGCTCCAAAAGGATCTTTGGCTCTTCCATATATACCTCGCCCGAAAAGCGCGTTCCCTCCAGGAAAACGGCAACCGTGGCAACGGTATCCTTGGCCGCAGGAAGCTTTTCGATAAACTCGGTCATGGGATAGGTGCCCTCGGGAAGGTCGATGATCAGCGTTTCGTCGGCGGCCGCAAGCACGTCGCGCATACTCACGCCGTCCTTCTTATAGCGCACTTCAAGGCGCATACGGAGATAACCACCCTCTTCGATCTTGAGATCCTTAGCCGAGGCCGAAACACCTGCGTTCCACTCGGTGGGCTTGGTGGTTACGACGTGGTGAATGAAGACCACGGGAAACATGATCTTTTTGTAGGCCTTTTTGATGTAATCGATCGGCTTTTCCTCCGAGAAGGAAAGGCAGTACTGCGCGTTTTCGGCGTGCTCGGTGTCAAGCGAGTCATCCAAAAGCAGGTACTGTGCCGGCGCCTCGGTCTCGCACTTCCATGCGAAATACTGGGTCGAGCCGCCCACCGTAAACAAATGATAATATTTATCCTCCCTCACGTCCAGGTCAAACGAAAAGCTTGCGCTTCCCTTGTCGGGGCGCAAGACCTTTCCCTTTTCAAAATCCGACCAGACGGGGTACAGCTTCTCAAAGCTCATTGTCCTTGTCCTTTCAGGTATATTGGTTGCTCTTAAAGGTTCTCTCCATCGTGCGCTTGGCATCGCTCTTTGCCATATCCTCGCGCTTATCGTAAAGCTTTTTACCGCGGCACAGCCCGATCTCCATCTTGACGCGCGATCCCGAAAAATACAGAGAAAGCGGCACAAGGGTAAAGCCCTTTTGCGACACAAGGCCGTGGAGCTTCAAAATCTCCTTTTTGTGCATCAGCAGCTTTTTGTCGCGCATGGGCTCGTGGTTGAAGATATTGCCGTGGTCATAGGGGCTGATGTGAAAGCCGACGGCGTAAAGCTCGCCGTCGCGCACCTCACAGTAGGAGTCCTTGAGGTTGACCGTTCCGGCCCTTAGGCTCTTGACCTCGGTACCAAAGAGGGCAATGCCCGCCTCATATTTTTCATCTACAAAATAATCGTGATACGCCTTTTTGTTTTGAGCAATCATGCGCCCGGAATTCTTTTTTTCTGCCATGCTCAGCGTTCCTCAAGCAGCTTTTCGTACGCCACGCGCATCTCACCGTCGGTCAGATAGATGGTACCGCAATGAACAAATCCGTTCTTTTCCAGCATACGGCGCATCGGGATATTGCCCTCGTGCGTATCGATACGAATGCTGACAAATCCGCGCGCAATGGCCGTGGCGGCCACAAAGCGAAGCGCCTCGGAGGCCATGCCCTTGCCGAGCGCGTGTCCCGCAACGGCAATGCGGTGAACGGCAACGTAAGCATCCTCGTCACCCGTCAGCCAAGAGCCGTCGTAAATGGTGTCATACGTGGGCTCTCCGTCATCGATCATGGCAAAGACCGAAAGGATCTCCCCGTTTTCCTCACCTACGTAATAGCGCTCAAGCGACATATCCTCTTTGACGATATCGCGCGTCGGATATCCGTACTGCCACTGGTCAATGCCAAGCTTTCCGATTCGCGTCCGCGCATCCAGAATAATCTGCATCACTCTGTCAAGATCCTTTTTGGTAGCCTTTCTGAATTCCATACTCCATCCTCCGTTTTTATTGGTTTGCGCAAGCCGTACAGGCTCGCTCCTTTTCGTGTGCGGCATCCTCTGCCGTTCCGTAATAGATCGTTTTTGCCGTGGTCAGGTGTCGGCAGGAAAGCCTCTTATGAAACACGCTTCCGCCCGCCGTCCAGTACACGCTGTCCTCATCCGGTGCGGCATCTCCCTCACGGTAAGCGATAAGGGTGCCCCTCCCGGCGGTCGCCTCCGTCTCCTCGGTCTCCGTGCCGCGGAGCAGCAGCTCCTCAATCTCCGATTCACTCAGCTCACGCCCGTTGTACCACACGCCGCCCTCCGTATTGCCGCACGAAGCAAGCAAAAGCACAAGCGTGAGTACCAAAAGACAAATCGTTCTTTTCATATTCAGGAAAGCAGGCGCTCAAATTGCGCCGCGCGCGCCTCGGCATACGCCGTGGCATTTTTCTGATTCTCCAGCTTGCGACAACAGTCCTCAAGGTTGCCGAACACGTAATACAGCACCGTACCCGCCACCAAGGCATCGCTTCGCAAAACATCCGACAAATGATTGGCCGCCAGCTCGTACTCCCCTTTTTGCATACAAACAAGTGCCGAGATGTGCTTGACAAGTGGGTGCGCCTTATCCTCTGCCCGCTCTAAGTACAGCTCTACGCCGCGCGTCTCCCCCGCCTCAAGCGCCTTCAGCGCCAGCAGATACCGGCAAAAGGCATCGGTAACGGGAAGAAAGCATCCGTAGGCAAAGGAGGTATCGATATACTCCGAAACAAACGAGGGGGAAAGCGACTCCAGATAATCAAAATACAGCTCCGCCTCCGCCCGAATGTGCTCGGTGCGGTAGGCAGACCGTTCGGCATATTTCACCGCCTCGTCCAAAAGCTCACACGCAACCCTCAGACGATCCTCAAAAAAGCTTTCCTTGGCAACCTCAAGATAGCATTCCGCCATCAGAAGATTCAGCTCGTCATCGTCACCCACCGTCCGGGCAAGCCGCCTGCAAAGATCCAGGCAAATGCGATAGTTCTGCTTACTGTATGCCAAACGGATCTCCGAGATGCTCTCAGCCTTTCCGAAAAAGGCGGTCTCCTCGTCGCCGGCCAACAGATAGCCGACCGATACGTTCAGCTTGTCCGCCAGATACATCAGCGTCTGGAGTGAAGGCGAGGCCTTTCCCTTTTCGATCAGGCTGAGCATATTGCGCGTGATCTGACCGCCGGCAAGCTCTGCCTGTGTCATAAACTTTTCAAGCCGCAGCTTTTTGATCTTTTCTCCAATGTTCATTTCGTCTTCCTATCAAAAATATTTCCGCCGTGCGCATCGACGCCGACGATCAAAGGAAAATCCTCCACCGCCATTTTTTTAAGCGACTCACATCCAAGCTCCTCGAAGGCAACGACCTCGCAGGTCTTAATGCAATCAGCATACAGCGCGCCCGCTCCGCCGATGGCGCAAAAATAGACCGCGCCGTTTCGGCATATTGCCTCCCGCACATCCTCGTTCCGTTCTCCCTTACCAATGATGGCGGAAAGCCCGCGATCAAGAAGCATGGGTGTATGCTTGTCCATACGCGAGGAGGTGGTTGGCCCGCACGAGCCGACCGCAAGACCGTTTTTGGACGGTGTAGGCCCCGCATAGTAGATCACCGCGCCGCGAAGCGGAATGGGAAGCTCCTTTCCTTCGGCGATCAGCTGCGCAAATTTCTTATGAACGGCATCGCGCGCGGTGTAGACCGTGCCGCAAAGCAGGATCTCATCTCCCGCGCGAAGCTCCTTCGCCCACGTCTCAATATCACAAGTATTTCGTCTTTGCATAACGTCTCCTCAGTGGCATTCGTACCAGGTCTCACCGACGCCGACCTCAGCCTCCATCGGTACCGACAGTGCCACCGCGTTCTCCATCTCCTTTTTAAGAAGATCACGAACCTCATCGGCGATCTCGCGACGCGCCTCGATCAAAAGCTCGTCGTGCACCTGAAGGATGAGGCGTGCATCCAGGCTTCTTTCCTTCAGCCTTTCCGCTACACGGATCATAGCGATCTTGATGATATCTGCCGCCGTTCCCTGAATGGGGCTGTTCATCGCCACGCGCTCGCCAAAGGCACGGCGCATCTTATTTTTCTCGGCAAGCTCGGGGATATAGCGCCTCCGCCCGAGTAATGTGGTGACGTATCCCTTTTCGTATGCCTCTTTTATAATGTTTTTCAAGTACGCGTCTACCGCAGGATAGGTTGCCAGATATCCGTCGATATACTCCCTGGCCTTAGCTCTCGGAATACCGAGATCGGTCGCCAGCGAGAAGTCGCCGATACCGTATACGATTCCGAAATTCACAGCCTTGGCGCGCTTGCGGAGCTCCACCGTCACCTGATCGGGGGCTACGCCAAACACCTTGGACGCCGTGGTCGTGTGAATGTCCGTCCCCTCACGGAAGGACTCCTGCATGGTCTCGTCGCCCGAGATGGCAGCCAAAAGCCGAAGCTCGATCTGCGAATAGTCGGCATCTATAAGCACGTAGTCGCTGCTGCTTGCCAGGAAAAAGCGTCGGAAGGCTCTTCCCAGCTCGGTTTTGATCGGAATATTCTGCAGATTGGGATCGCTGGACGAAAGCCGCCCCGTAGCCGTTCCCGTTTGCTTGAAATTGGTATGGATCCTGCCCTCGGCATCCGCCGCCTTGCAAAGCCCCTCGGCGTACGTACCTCGAAGCTTGGCCACCTGGCGGTAATCCAGAATGTCATCCACGATGGGGTGGTAGGCGCGAAGCTTCTCAAGCACCTCCGCGTCGGTGGAGTAGCCGGTCTTTGTCTTTTTGACCACGGGAAGCATCAGCCTCTCAAAAAGCACTTCACCAAGCTGCTTGGGCGAATTGATATTAAATTCGCCGCCCGCGTGGTAATAGATTCGCTCCTTGTACTCGTCCTCAAGCAAAAGCAGCTTTTTGCCGTAGTCCTCAAGCCCCGCCATATCCACGCGACAGCCGCAGATCTCCATATCGGCCAGCACCGCCGCAAGAGGCATTTCGATCTCATACAAAAGCGAACTCTGCCCGTTCTCGCGGATCTTGGCCTCGATCGCCTCATAAAGCGGTAAAAGCAAGGACACGTCCACACCGTCTGGCATCTTTCCAAGATAGGCCGTGCAAAGGCGCGCAAAATCAAACGAACCTTCCGACGGGTCAAGGACGTAGGCACCCAGCATCACGTCGTGATAAGCGCCACGGAAATCCACGCCCTGCCGACTCATCGATTTATAAAGCGTTTTACAATCGTAACAAACCACCCTGTGTCTATTTTGAGACAAAAAGTCGGATATTTCCGCAATTTCCCCCGTGTAAGCAAAGCCGTGCTCCGCATCGGCAAAGGAAAATCCCTCCTCGCTCTCCGCCATGGCAATATACTCGGCATCTGCCAGCGCGAGCATAAGTTCGGCGGCATTGGCCGCGCGCATTTCCACAGACCGCGCCTCAACGACCTCAGTCTCTCGATCCTCCTCCAGACCAAAGCGTTTGACGAACGCCGAGAACTCAAGCTCCATAAAAAGCTCATAGGCGCGGCTCTTATCGATGCCGCGATAGGCGATCTCCTCAAGACCCTCCACTACCGGCGTATCCAGCAGAATACGCGAGAGTGTCTGCGAGAGATAGGCGCTGTCCCTTCCGTTCAGCAGCTTCTCATTGGTCGATTTTGTCAGCGTAGCCGACGGAAGTGCGGCGTAAAGCGCATCCAGACTGCCAAATTCGGAGATCAGCTTAAGCGCCGTTTTTTCTCCGATTCCGGCAACGCCGGGAATGTGGTCCGAGCTATCTCCCATCAACGCCTTGACGTCAACAAACTGTGTCGAGTCTACACCATACTTCTCCGTAAAAGCCGTGCGGTCAAAGGGAACGGTATCATTGTTAGTGGCAAGAAGCACCGTGGTATGCTCGGAAATGAGCTGCAAGGAGTCCTTATCGCCGGTCAGCAGATATGCGTGGCAATCCTCAGCCCCGGCCAGCGCCGAGATCCGTCCGAGAATGTCGTCCGCCTCATAGCCCGCCCTCTCCAGCGTTGTAAGTCCGAGCGCCTGCATACAGTCCTTCGCAATGGGAAGCTGCATCAGAAGCTCGGGCGGTGTGGCATGGCGGCCCGCCTTATATTCGTTATAAAGCTTATGGCGGAAGGTCGGCTCCTTCAGATCGAAGGCCACCGCGCAATAATCGGGGTTCAACTGCTCCACCTGCTTCATCACGATATTGATCATACCGTAAACGGCATTGGTATATACGCCCTTTTGATTGCTCAAAAGGCGAATTCCGTAGAATGCCCGATTCAAAATACTGTTACCGTCAATGGCAAGTATCTTTTTCATATCTTCCCCACTCTCCCGCGCGAATTTTATTTCTTATATTATACACGCATTCCCTTCTTTTGTCAAGGAAAAGAGCCATCATTTGTAGGGGAAAACGGGAATTCTTGTGACATAAAAAAAGCCGATTCGCGTACGAATCGGCATCTTTATATATTCTTTTACAGGGCTTCGTCGGAATCGTCGTCGCCGGCCGTTTTCACAGCCTCAAAATCGTCCTTACCGGCGCCGCAAAGCGGGCATACCCAATCCTCGGGAAGATCCTCAAAATCCGTGCCGGGAGCAATGCCGTTATCGGGATCTCCTACCTCGGGATTATACTCATAGCCACACAGTTCGCAAACGTAGATCATTCTATCATTCTCCTTATCAAAAATTTACCATAATATCATAATGCATATATGCGGTCTTGTCAAGATGCAATTTTATTGCAAAGATAAATTTTTTGTAAACAAAGTGTTAAGAGAAGGAGCGCACGATATCCGCAATGATCTTTGCGGTATTTTCAATGCCGAGAACCGCGGTGTTAAAGGCGGCTCCGTAGCGCTCAACTGCCCCCCACCTCTGTCCGGTGTAGAAATTATAGTAGCCGGAGCGCTTCTTGTCCTCCTTGGCAATCAGATTTTTCGCCTCCGACTCGGAAATGCCGCGTGATTCCATAATTCTCGCCGCACGCATCGGAACATCGGCGTAAATAAAGACCGAAAACTTGTTTTCAAAATGACGCAAGGCATAATCACCGCACCGTCCCACGATCACGCACTGTTCCTTCTCGGCCAGCTCCTGAATGATCTCATTTTGTGCGATAAAAAGCTTATCGTTGATCGGAATATCGTAATTGCCGGCAAGACCGCCCATTCTGGATGCGCCGATCGCCAGCGTATACAAAAGGCTGCCTGCCGCCTTCTCGTCCACCTTGGAAAGCACCTCGGGGTGGTATCCGCTCTTTTCAGCGGCCATCTGGATCAGCTCCTTGTCATAGACCTTGATGCCGAGAAGCTCGGCCACCCGTCTGCCGATCTCGTGTCCACCGCTACCGAATTGACGGGCAATGGTAATTACAGGGTTTTTGTGCATAAGCGTCTCTCCTTGTCTGCATTTCTCTCTTTTCTTTTTCATTTTACCACATTCTCGCTGATTTGTAAAGATATTTTTGGAGCTTTTCAAGCTCTCACCGCATTCTACCACTTATTGTATGCCCTGCTTTTGTTTTTTCTATCATAAAAAACAATTTTAACTCTTGAATTTTCTACATTTACATTTTGAGGGCTGACGCTTATAATAAAGACGAGCCGTGCCAAGGAAAACGGCTCCCGGCAGGCGAAGCGAAGGGCAAGCCCGGTTGCGGCTGTTACATATGTCGGTATGTGCCCCCGCCTGCCCCTTGATTTTAAAGGAGGAACCATATGAAATCTATATTTGCACAAGAATTTTCCCGCATCGAGCTTGGGCGTCGAGGGGAAAATCTGGCACGCCGTATCGTCTTTGATCTTACCGAATGGCAGAAGACATACGGCGAAGGAGTTGCCATGCTCGCCGCACTTCTCCCGGGCGAGGCAACACCCTATCCCTGCTCTGTAAGCCAGGAGAAAAACACCTTGATCTGGCCGCTCACCTCTGCCGATACCTCGGTGTCGGGAACAGGCAAGTGTGAGCTCTCCTATTACGTTGGTGAGCAGCTTATAAAATCCGTTATTTTTCAAACCTATATAGCCGAATCACTCGCAGCGCCGGGAGATGCTCCCGATCCCCGGGAATCCTGGATTGAGGACATTCTCGCCAGCGGCGCCGACGCCATCGCGGCAAAGACAGCAATCGAGAATATGAGTGTTTCTTCTGAGACACTTTCTTGCGAAAGGTCCGCAATTGTTGAGAAAAGCGAAAGGGACGGTCACGTCCATTTGACCTTTTTCCTTCCGAAGGGTGAGAACGGTACACCGGGAGCGAGGGGGGAATCCGGATATACTCCGATTCGCGGCGTGGACTACTTTACACCCGAGGATATTGCCTATTTTGACGGGCGCATCGACGAGCGGTTGGGTGCGATTGGCGGTGCCCTTGACGAGCTTCACGCCTATGCACAAGGCCTTGTGATCGGAGGTGATGCTTCGTGACGATCGCGGATAAGCTCATTCGTGCGAAAGAGGACTTTGATCGCGTATACGAGGCGGGATATGAAAAAGGAAGCGCAGAAGGTGGCGGTGGCTATTACGATCAAGGCTATGCGGACGGCAAGCAAGCCGAACACGATGCCTTTTGGGGTGCCTATCAAAAAAACGGCAACCGAACAAACTACGCTTACGCTTTTGCCGGAACGGGTGGATGGAACGATGACAACTTTAAGCCAAAGTACACCATCAAAGCAGAGGGTGCAAGCTGGACGGCTTTATACTATGCCTTCTACCAAGCAAACATATCCGACATAAAGGCGATTTTGGAGGAAAGAGGCTTAACGATTGACACCAAAAACGCCAAAGGATTGGGCGCTTCATTTGAGGGATGCACTACGACAAATATCCCAACGCTTGATGTAACAAATTGTACGGATTTTGGAAGAACTTTTTATGGTGCTTCTAAACTTGAAACCGTGGTGCTTGAAAATCTCAGCGGTTCTGCGACTTTTACAAACACGTTCACCAATTGCTCAAACCTTGTAAATTTGAGTGTTAGCGGGATTATTGGAAAAAACGGCTTGAATCTCCAATGGTCTACAAAATTGTCGAGAGATAGCATTGTCAGCGTTGTCAATGCCCTTTCGCCCACCACAACGGGTTTGACCGTAACGCTCAGCAAGACGGCGGTGGAGAGTGCGTTCAACGATGCGGAATGGGACGCTTTGGAATCCACAAAGACGAATTGGACAATTACACTTGTGTAAGGAGGTAACTATGAAAATAAGAACAACGATTTACGCCGAGGAGGGTATGGTGCTCACCGACGGCAGTA